>JBAZOP010000036.1 GCA_041648665.1 bacterium
TCTTGCGACATTCGCAGCGGTAATGCGGTTGTCCGCTCTACCTCTGGCAACTTGCGAAGCGCTTTAACCGCGACTTCGAGAGCAGATGGGATTTTTATAATGCCGGCGGCGATGGCGGCCTGTCGAGCAGATGTGTACTCGCCCTTTGCCAACTTCTCGGCGATGTCCGGGCGATCGCGCCAGAGCCGGCGGATGAGGTAGGTCTTACACGTAGTCCCTTTCTTAAAGGTGATTATATCACCTTTATTGGATTCCTCAACAGTGGGTCTCCGGTGATCTGCAAGGGGCTTATCCTTCAGGAACTCCGCGAGCTCTTGTGTTGATAGTTTCCCGACCCCGACGATGTACGCGAGGTCTTTGCCCAACCCCTCTGGCTCCGGGTGCGTCACGAACTCCAAGAACGACGAGAAGTATTCGCCGCCCCTCTTCTGGAGACGTTCCCACCCCCGATACTGACCGAACCGCCGGATATCCCTCTCAAATTTCGTGCGGTCTTGCCCATCTTCGCGAAGTTGCCGGATAAGACTGCCGCGAAGAAATGTTGCCCACGGCCCGGTCCCCTCGAATGCAGACGGATCCCCTATTTCCGCATCCATGTTTACGGTTCGCGTACGCATGGTGGAACACCCCCTTCGGAGTCATAGACGAGGTAATGCCCATATTTTGAGTTTAGCCACGATAATGAGTCTTCTAACTCATCCACACTTAATCGGTTGAGACCCCGATACCGATTATGTGCGTGCAGCTCGGTTGCAGTCGTGCCGTACGGGGCACCCCTGCACATATCCACTCGTTTCATTTTTTTGTCGAGGTCTTTTCTCAGAATGACCTCCAATTCCCTGGGCGTTTTTTCGGGAATCCCGCGGCGTGTACTCTTTGGGATCTTGTCGATGATTGTCTGAAGGCTGTCGCCACCTATATTCTGAAGGGTTTCGAGAAGCTTTACGGCGTCCTTTTCAGAGATGTTGACCCCGCTATTCTCTATCAGCACTTTCGCGATATTGGTAATGGAATGTCCTCCGAGCGATGACATTCCAACTCCATACCTTTCATCACCATACATCTCAATCGTCACCAACTACACTTAGCTCACATACGTGTACAATGAATCGAGAAAATGTGAACTAAGTGATGAAAGTAAAGTGTGTGATGTATGTGTGATATGAGCGGTAAGTGCCGGGCCGATTCCTTTTCTCTTTAAGGTATCTCATTGGGGAAAACATAGTTTCATATACGCACACACAATATTATACAACTGTCCACATTATACGGAGAATTTACCCATGAGTACAAAAGAACTAACACAAGGGGATAGGACGGCGCTCGAAATCCCGATGCGGAGCGGGAACGACCTGTATGTGGCGTCGTTCGTCGCTGCCATCGCCGCGGTCGACGGGGCCATCTCGTCCATGAACAGCATCACCGATTTCCGGCCCGTGCTTTTAACGCGGCAACTCATCGTGAGAATCACCGACGACGAGATCCGGTACAGGCTCTTCGCCAAGCTCGACGAGATGATCGCGAAGATCGACCAGGCGAAGCCGCCCGACGAGCGAGCGCAGGAGCGGTTCAAGATCCTGCAAATCATCGAAGGTGAGTGCGTCGCGTTCCTCGACGAGCACGTCGGCGTCTCCCGTAAAATGACAATCGCGGAGATGTGAGGATGTTCGCCGACCTCATCGCCGACACGCGATACCTCGGCCGCGGCGGGCGGCCGTTCGTCGAGCACGACGTACCGCCCCTCAGCCGGATGCTCGCCGGCCGCGTGACCAGCCAGTTCAACAAAGACGCCGTGCTGCTCCTCGAAGGACCGCGGGGCGGCGGAAAAAGCATGGCGCTCCTCTATCTCGCATGGCGGACGGCACAGGAGATCAGCACGATCCTGCACGGCACGCCGGACCGCTGGCGGGAGCACTTCGATATAGGGCGGAACGTCGCGGTCATCGACGAGGACCGGGTAAACGAGCTGATGGGCACGATCGGCAAGCATCAGGTACTGATCGCGGACGACGTCGGGGCCGGCGGCGCGTGGTCGAGCCGAAAATTCATGACCGATGAGAATTTCGCCTTAAACAAGATTCTGACGATCATGAGGCCACAGAACAACGTGCTCTTAATCTCGCTCCCGGAAAAATTCACCGTCGATAAGGTCGTCCGGTCTTTTTCGACCTATAACGCCAGCGTCGCGGAATCGCTCCACAACAAGGGCATCACGCTGATCAAGGTCCACAGTCACCGCACGATGTTTCAGCAGGGAAAAACCCTGTTCCCGTATTTACAGTACGGCCGCCGCAAGATCGTGCGGTTTATCGCCCGGCTCCCGCCCGCCGACCTCATCGCGGAGTACGAAAAAACGAGAAACGAGCAGACCGGCAAGATCATCGCCGCCGGTGGGAAACGGCAGGAGAAGCCGAAGGTATCGAAGAAAGAACAGGCAATGCAAGAGCACATCGACCAGTACGGCGACCAGATCGCCGCGTTCAAGGCCGAGGGGCTCACGGCATACCAGATTAGCAAAAAAATCCCGCTCTACCGGGAAACCGTACAGCGGATCATGACAAAAATGGAGGAACTATGAGCACACCAGGTATCTTTGACCCGGCCATCCCGGATCGGATGCAGCACGATTTTTCGGCCGATATCTACGAAAAAGCGATGCGCGCAGCGCAGCTCTGCGTCCAGCTAGAGCGCCTGATCCGCGATCCGCGGGGCAATATCACGATGCTCTTCGAGGATTTCCGAGAAGCCTTTGAAAGCGTGGTGATCGTATCGCAGTTCGACTCCGAGGTCGCAAAAAACGACACTCTCATCGTCTCGATCGAGGCGTGGATCCAAAAACCCATATCGAGCGTCGAGAGCGGCGCGACCGCGTATATTTTTGAGGGAACGAGAATGTTCCGGCAATATATCCAGGCCCTCGTCGCCAGCAACATACTCCAGCTCAAGAAGTCCGGGTGACTAACCCATCTGTCACAGCAAGCGGTACTATTTTATACTTATGTAGAGTATTCTCTGCTCAATGGGGAGTAAAACCGTGGAAGTCCGCTCATACCTGCGAAAAAATGTAAATACGCGGCGGAGAACTCGCGTATCGGGATATATCCGCCGAATAACCGGCCGGGGGCCGGACTGACTATGAAGATCGGCACTCTCGAGCTCGGGACGGTTAAAGACTGGCGCGAAGCCGCGCGGGACGGTATAACGGGGGTCGTTATACTCCTCGTGGTCATGCTCGTGACCGGGGGCGGCAAGGCATGACCCTGATCCCGACGCGCAAACCGTCGCGGGGCGTCCCGCTCGATTACGGCAGCGGCACCGACGACCGCATCGCCGCCGCCGAAGGACTGTATGCACGCCAGCAGGAGCGGCAGACCGTCGGAGAGCGCATCGGCGTAAGCTCAGAAGCACGGCCGCCGCCACGGGTCGAGGCGCTCCGAAGACGGATGCGGATGATCCCGCGGCGAGGGGCTGAAGACCGGCCGCTGCTCCTCGATACCGAAGCCGAAGAAGAAGAGGGCGAGCTCGAGGACTACCTTTCGACCGAACCGATCAACCAGGCGAACGATGATGCACGGATCGGCGGTCATGCCATGTGGCAGAGCCTCGGCGGGAACGCCGAAGGGTGGAGATCGAGCGAGGCGTACTTAGCGGGTGAGAACGAACGGATCCGGCAGGGCGGCGTCGCGGGAGCCTTCGGGCGCGAATCTTATGAAGCGTTCCGATCCGATGTCGATGAGTTCAAGCGCATCAGCATCGCGAACGCCATCGGGCTCGAAAGCGAAAATATCAACTCGATCAATCGGGCGGTATCTCGCGGAGACTTCGAGGGGGCGTACCGGGAGCATGGCAACCTCGACGTGGCGCTCCAGGCATCGCAGGACCGGATCGTGCGGATCGGCGGCGACCGTCTGACCGCCGACGACCGGACCGCGCTGCACAATGTCGTGGAGCAAGCACGGATCAACGTCGATCTGGCGCGGGACCAGTTCGCCGCGCAGAAGGCCGTTGATTACGAATTGAATAAGGCGGGGCTCTTCCCGTCGAAGCTCATGAGCAAAGAATTTCCGGCGGCGTTCGTGACGGCCGGTGGATCCGCCGAGGATGCCGGCTCGATCGTCGGGAAGGCGCAGCTGAGCCTGGCAACCTTCCGCGAGCAACAGCGGGCGGCGGTGGAGCTCGAGGGCGCTCTTAAGGGGTTCACGATCCGCGTGGCCGACCTCTCGAAGCTCAGCCCGATCCAGGTGGCGAGCGCGATGCCGGACGCAGCGCCGGCGGGACCGGCTCGATCGGTCGAAGTGAACATACCTCCAGAGCGGCCGGCACCCGTGCCCGAGCTCCGGATCCCGCCCTGCATGATCCCCGAACGGGCCGACCCGGCAGATTCACGAGCGCCATACAGACGGCGCATCTGCGAACACGCACGGCTCCGGCCGAGGACCACGAGCGGGCGCGGACGCCGTGCGAGTACGTGCAAACTCCTCCCGCGATGGGGTATGGAGATGATTGTCTGCGAACACCCCGATGATGCCGGGATCGTGTGCGGCGTGAAGAAACGAGCGATTAAGCGGTTACAGTATTCGGCATCGAGTCGCGCCCGTGCGTAAAAAGAGAAGAGATTAGGTTGCGGCCGGGTGTGCCCGTGCCCATTCACGGATGCGGGCCTCGATCACCGGCTCGTTTTTCATCAGTGCGTCGAATTGCTCGCGGAAGGCGCGCCGAAGATACGACTGTCCTTTTTCAGTATGGAGCATAAAATCGACCAGCGCATCCGCCTCGACCGCGGGATCCAGCTTCTCAGCCATGTGCTGCATGAGAGTACCTTTTACCATTGATTATATACGCTTTATGTTTTGACATGGCAACCATGATATGCCATACGGTTATAGTATTACGCATGACAGCTGAGAGTATCAATGCAGGAGCAGAGATGCCACGCACGAGCGTACAGATGAGCATGGCGACCAGGGACCGCATCAAGACCGTCGGCCGCATGGGCGACTCATACGAAGACGTGATCAACCGGCTGATCGATTTCTGGGAGCAGCACCACAAGGAAGAGAAGTAGACATGGCGGCCATGTGGCATCTGTCCACCACGCGCGCCATGCACTTTTAAGCCACTTTTTTCTATCGAGTCGATACTTTACTCGTCCGCGATATTTTGAGGGGCTTAAAACGCTTTTAATTGAATCGTTTATATACTCACTTCTGCGTCTGTCCACAGTCCGGGCATTGCCAACCGACCGCGACGAACCGGCCATGTGCTCCGCCCTCGCGCCGGTAGATCCTGACCATCCGCACGGGGCCGCTCGCGTGGTTGCACTCTCGAGCTTTCAAACGGGGCATGGTAATGAATACATACTTTGAAAATAAAAAGGTTAGTGCGGTCTTCTTTTGAAGGAATTTTTAGCGATACAGTTATGAACAACAGGATTGTATTTATAAAACGGTGTAAACCATGAGTGATTGTATATACTCAAGTAAATACAATACTTTCTTATAGTCATAGCGATAAGGATAGATCATGGTAGATGCGAGAGTACTGCTCAAGAATAAAATAGCCAGCGGAGAATTGACAGAAAAAGAATCGGCGCTTATATCTCTGTTTTTCAATATGAAGCGCGCCACCAAGGGACTCGCGGGGAAATCCGAAGAGAATAAAACTCGAGCTCTCGTGCAGGCGGTGAAGATGCTGCACCAGTACGGGACGACTTTTGATACCGTCACGACCGACACCGCTCTCGCAGTGTTCGCCGATATCCGCAAGGTCGAAGACGACCGCCCGATCTTCCGCATCAACTATCAACGGGATCTGATCTCGACCTTCAAGGCAGCACTCCTCTACCTCTCCGATCAGAAGTGCATCACGATCGACGAGAAGACGATCCGATCCGTGAAGACGCCGGGCATGGCGTGGGATGCGAAGCGGGCCGAGGACCTGCTTACCAAGGACGAAGCATTGAAGGTTATCGACGGAGCGAGAAACTCCCGCGACCGTGCCATGCTCAGCATGATGTACGACGGGGCGCACCGGCCGGCCGAGCTGCGGCGGCTCAAGTGGCGCGACCTCATCAGCGACGAGCACGGGTACGGGATGCGGACGAAGGTAAAGACCGGGCGGGAGCGGTGGATCCGCTATACCTTCGCGTCAACGTATATCACCCAGTGGAAGAATGACTACCCGACCGATATCAAGCCCGATGGGTTCGTTTTTGTCTCGATGCAGCGGCCCTATCACCAGCTCTCGCACCCTGGCATATGGACCATCGTTCACAAGATCGCCGACCGGGTAGGAAACAAGAAAGTAAAAGCCGGTATCTTCCGCCCATCGAAGATCACGCACGATGTGGAAGACGGTTTCGACCAGGCATACATCGCTCAAAAGTGTTGGGGCAATCTCTCCACCCAGATGATGCGAGTCTATGCCAAGCCCGGGCCGGGGTATATCGATAAGGTCGCCCTCGGCAAAGCGGGGATGCTCACCGACAAGGAGAAGATGCCGGAGAAGGTCGCGGCCCCCGTCACGGATCGGATCTGCCCCCACTGTGCGACGAAGAATCCGGCGGCTGCGAAGTGGTGCATCAATTGTCGCGGGCCGCTCACGGAAGAAGCGAGGGCGACACGATCCGATGCGGAGTCCTTCGTTAACGTCAATATTGCCAAGCTCCCGCCCGGCGACCGCGAAAAATTCATGGACGACCTCGCCGAGCGTGTCGCCCGAAAAATGGCGGCTAAGAATTAATTTTTTCTTTCTCTCGTTTTTTATTCAATTGCGCCCATTTACGGCAGTGTTTATCTTTTCGGTCGGGGCAGTACTTCGCCGTGCTTCGGACCGCGACGAACTCCTCGCCGCACAGTTGACAAATTTTTGTTTTATAGCGTTTTTCTTTCTTAAAATGCTCGTTATGTGCTTTTTTCTCCTCTTTTGTCGAGAGCGTCGTTATAAAATGGGGTTGGTTCGTGGGGATGTAAAACGACCGATGGAAATCCAAGGGGTCGCCGGAGACGTAGGGTTTCCATACCCATTTCCCGTCTGTACAAACGATATTGTTGTCCTTGCAGTATTCAACGAGCGACCGCTCTACTTCGACTCCTTGCAGCCCTTTCTCGAAGACGTACCTTCTCCACGGGCGAAGCGCCAATGTCAGTCGCGGATCTTCATGGCGAAGAATCTCGGTGATAGCTGCATCGAAGGTATCGAAATCTATTCCAACCACGTATAGCCCTTACTCTTCACAGATAATTAAACTTTCTTTATCTGTGAAATACTAAGCCGCGTAATGAATCAGTATGAAACTCTATACACTCGGCGAGACGGCGAACCTTCTCCGCGTGAGTAGAAGCACCCTTTTAAGGCTAATTAAGGGGCAGAAGTTGAAAACCTGCAATATCGGGCCTCGGCTCGTCCGCGTCGAAGAAGCCGAGATCATCCGGTATCTTCGTGCAAGCGGTTTTATGCTCCCAGAAGCGTGCCCGTCCTCCGACGCCAATCAGAATCCGGGCAACGCTACCCCCGCAAGCGGAGGCATGTAAGCATGGGGCAAACCGAGCCAAAGACCTTTCCAAAGTCGTGTCTTCGGTCCCTCCCGCTCTTCTATGCCGAAGCGCTCCAGCTCCTCGCAGAGCGTGGCATGTGCAAGCTGATCGACGATGACCTCCCGGAGGCCACAGGGTGAGTGCAAAAGGGACGGCCGCCGGCTCCTCGACCGGCAGCACGGATGGCACGCCTCGCGGACGTACAACCGTTCTTATGGCGTGCGGCCTCTTAAGCCTTTTCGCGGAGGTGCCGGCATGACCGAGCGCGTACCCATCGTGCACGAGCTCGGGCGCATCACGCTCTATGTCGGCAGAAACGGGCCGATGCTCGGCGTCTTCGCTCGTGTCTCCGTGCGGCCAGAGCTGATCGGGACGAAGCTCGACGACGTGCTCATTCAGATGCAGAACGACCTCGGCGACGTTATGACGAAGGCCGGCTTCGACGGCTACGCCGCACTCGCGGCTCTTGAGAAGGTCCAGAAGGCCGAGGGGGTGCGGCCATGACCGCCGGTACTCTTCGCACCACCGACGAACGGTATGCACGGCCTCAAAAAGCGCCGGCCGTGGTTCTTGAAGTGGACTACCGGACCGTGCCGGCGGACGAGATCAACGGATGGGGGCCGAAGTGTAAAGAGTGCGACCGCAAAATGATACGCGGAAAGTATCGCCGCACAGGTTCAAACGGCGACCATGAGTACGTCACCGCGATGCTGGATCCGCGTCGATATCCGTTCTCCGGTATGGTCGCGGAATTTACCAGCAACGGCCATACAGACTATCTCTGGATAACGGCCGACGTCTGCGATAAGCACTTCTGCGAAGTGACGCCCGAAGAGCTCGAGAAGTTTAAGCAGGACTGCAAAAATCAGACGGCGTGGCAGCAGGATCGGAGGGCGAAACAATGAACGCGGCTCTCTTCTCAAGTGCATCGCCGGAATGGCTCACGCCGGACTGGATTATCTCTGCCGTTCAAGACGTGCTCGGCACGATCGACCTCGATCCCTGCTCGAATTCTAAAGAATTCCCGAACGTGCCGGCGCTCACGACCTTCACAAAGGATTCAGAGCCGCACCCCTTTAACCGGAATTGGCGGGGCACGGTCTATATGAATCCCCCGTATGGTCGCGGGATCAACGGGTGGGTGGGGAAGTTGGTCTATGAGTACAACGAAGGCAATGTCCCCGAAGCGATCGCGCTTGTGCCGTCACGGACAGATACCGGATGGTTCAACCAGCTCGCAGATGCCGCCGTGTGCTGGTGCGCCATTGAGGGGCGCGTAAAATTCGGGCGTGGCAATGGTGGATCGAGCGACCCGGCGCCGTTCCCCTCGGCGCTGATGTACCTCGGCCATAATGTGCCGTTGTTTTATCGGACCTTCTCCGAATTCGGGCGGATCTACTATCAAGTTCCCTCGGGGGTGCACGTATGACCGCCGATTACCACGAGCTCAACCCAGACGGCATGACCTCGTATAAGGGCCAGATGGTCCGTCGCGGCGACCTTCCCGCGATAAAGGCGGCAGAAGCGCAAACGGCGGCGCTCATGGCGGTGGTTGGCACAGAAAAACAATTGTATCACGCTGATACAATCGAAAGTGGTGTGCCAGGCGCCGGCACAATTGTGCCACCAGATACCCGGATGCTCGACGCCGCTCTCGAGTACGCCAGCCGTATGTATCCGGTCTTCCCGCTGCACCGCCCGGGTGCCGGTGGTATCTGCACCTGCGGAAAGATACCATGCCCCGATGCCGGGAAGCATCCGCGGACTCTGCACGGCAAGGACGACGCCACGACCGACAAGGACCAGATCCGCCAGTGGTGGAAACCGGGGCAACAGTGGAATATCGGCCTCGTCACCGGCGAGAAGGCCGGGCTCCTCGTGCTCGATGTGGATAAAGATAAAGGCGGATTCGACAGCTTGAACGCGCTCGAGCTCAAGTACCAGAAGCTCCCCGAAACGCTGCTTATCAAGACGGGCGGCGGCGGGCTGCATTTCTACTTTGCATATCCTCGCGGCGCGAAGATCAAGAGCGGCACGGAAGTACTCGGGCCGGGCCTCGATATCAAGGCGGAAGGCGGGTATATCGTCGCGCCGCCGAGTCTGCATAAATCAGGAAACGAATACGCCGTGCTCCGCGAGGCGCTCCCCCTCGACGCGCCGTCGTGGTTTCTCGCGCTGCTCGGCTCGAATGGATCCGGATCGAAGGCACCGGCACCACCAGTGCCGGAGAAGATCATCGACGGGTCGCGGCACTCGTGGCTCGTTTCCCTCGCAGGGACGATGCGCCGGCGTGGTATGACAGAAGAGAGTATCTTCTCCGCGCTCATGGCCGAGAACCTCGCGCGGTGCGTGCCGCCGATGGGTGAAGACGAAGTGCGGAGTATCGCGGCGAGTTCGATGCAATGGACACCGACCGCGCCGCCGGGCGTACCGGCGATACCAACCGCGACCGTCGACGCCCTCCCCGACGTGGTGCGGAAGTATAACCCGGTACTCGAGGTGCGCTTAACACCGGGCCACTTCATCACCGAGTACATGGATATCCAGACCTCGCGCTCGGATGCCTACCCGGAGTATCACTTCGGTATGGCGCTCGCGCTCCTTTCAATCGTGTGCGACCGCCAGGCAGTGATGCGGTTCGAGTACGGCAATATCTTTCCGAACGTCTGGATATGCTGCCTCGGCCTCACGTCGGTATCTCGGAAGACCACCGCGATCAATGCAGGATCGGCCATTATCGACAGCGTGATGCCCGGCATCAAGCTCCCGGAAGCGTTCAGCCCGGAAGGGTTCATCGAAGAGATGGCAGAGAAGCCGCACGCCTACCTTATCCAGGATGAAGCGGCGGCGATGCTCTCGGCGATGTCAAAGCCGTATATGGGCGAGATGCGCGATCTATTCTGCCTGCTCTTCGACGGCAAGGACTATCACCGGAAGCTGCGGACCGGGAAGAAATCCGAGAAAACATCCTTCGATATCAACGGGCCGTACCTCACGATGGTACTCGGGACCACGCCGGAGCGGTTCAAGGAAACCACGCAGATCATTGATATCCAGTCTGGGTGGCTCCTGCGGTTCGCATATCTCCACCCGGATTATCCGAAGGAATGGAAACCACCGCAAAAAATCAATAAAGACCTCGTGCCACGGTCGATGGCGCTCGCACGCCGCGTGCAGGATCTCGCGGATCTCTTCAAGAACCAGCCTCACTATATCGAGTTCGAGCTCTCCGAGGATGCGCTCGCTGCCTTCACGGCATGGCTCAAGCGGCGCGAGGTGGACCTCATCGACAGCGCAGATGAATCGAAGAGTGCGATGTTCAGCCGGCTCCAGGCTACGGCATTGAAGTTTAGTATGCTCTTCACTATCGGCGGCAGGAGCTTCATCGACGAAGCGAAGGCCGGCGGCATCGTCACCGTTCACACGCCCTATATGGCAGAAGCGATCCGGCTCGTTGATGAATACTTCGAGCCGGTCGGCCTCGCCGTAATGAAGCTGGTGGAGCAGAACCGCGTCGGTAATAACCAAGATAAGATCGTGGACCTCGTGAAGCGACACGGTCGGATCAAGCATATGGATCTGATGCGAGCGATGCATATCTCGAAGCGGGATCTCAATGAAGCAATCGAGGCGCTTCTCGAAAGTGAAGAGATCGCCGCGGCGAGTGTGTCAACCGGCGGCAGGCCGGCGATCTGGTATAGCATCAACCATACCGACTGACATACTCCCACGGCTAAAGCCTGTGGGGTTCTAACGTTGCCGGGCATTCCAGCAGTGCGTCGTGGGGTATCAGTGCTCCCATTGTACCCATCTCTTTCTGGATACAATCGATCATGCTCATCTGACGGAGTGCAATGTTGAATGCCGCATTCACATCAGCATGATCAACGTGCCCGCAGACCGGGCACTTGAACTCCTTTCCCTGCCGTTGACCTCGCGCACCACACCGAGAACAATCCTGCGAGGTATACGCCGGATCAACGTAGAGGACAGGAACGCCGAGCAGCTTGGCTTTGTATTCTACAAACTGTTGCAGTTGATAGAACGACCAACTGTGCAGGGCGTATCTGAACGAACGGTGTTGTTTCCTCGTCTTGCGGATACCGTTCAGATCCTCGAAGACGAGCGCTGCGTGGAGACTCTTCGCCACATCGACAACCTTGCGGCTGATCTTGTGGTTCAGGTCTCGCACGATTCGACTCTCGCGGTCTTTCACCCGTTTCAGCTCCCTGAAGCAACCTTCTCGTTGAAGACGCTTGCGGATTGCTGAATACTTACGGTGGACGTGCAGTGCCGATTTGCCAAGTTTTTCGACCTTCCCGGTCTCCGGGTTGGCAATGACTGCAACGTGCCCGGTCGTGTTCCGGTCAACCCCGATGAACTGTCGGGGTATCATCTCCGGTAGCTCCGGCACGGTGCATGAGATATAGGCGAACTCCCGGTCGATCTCGATCTGGTTGACCTTCTGGAAGGCGGGAAACTGATAGTGCAGGGTTAGATCCAATGGCACGACGCGGATCGTTCGGGCATCGGGATCGACTTTGATGGATTGCCCCGGTACAACAAGGTTGACATTCCGTACTCGCTTGATCGTCTTCTGACTCCCGTACTTCTTGAGGATCTGGTTGGATATCGCAGATTTCAGACCGATCTCCTTGACAGCCTTGGAACTTCTACACGTCGGATTCCTGACTGCAAACTCTGCTACGGCAAACGCTTGTTTCAGTTCGGTACTGAAATCTCTGCCGTGGCGGAGTTTGTAGGTCAGCAACACATTAGTTCCTCTTTTGATCCTCGATATACTTCTTCACGACTTCCTCGGAGATGTGTCCGCAGGACTCGACATAGTAGCTGCGAGTCCACAACGAGGGCAATCGCGTGCGTAGGGGTTCAAACTCCTGACGGAGTATTCTCGACGTATACCCTTTCAACTGTTGCACGATCCAGTGTGGGCTGGCGGTCGGTTTCGTCTTGACAAATAAGTGGAGATGATCCGGCATAATCTCCAGCGTCTCGACGCTGACACCGATCTCGGATGCCTTCTCTTTGAGAAGAACTTCCAATCTGTCAGAAACGGGCGGTTGAAGCACTTTCCGCCGGTATTTCGGACACCATATAATATGATACCCGACGTTGTAGACCGTGGTATTCGAGTGCGTCCACCGTTCTTTTGGCATCTATATAATTATTAGTGTGCCACCAATATAAGGTTTTCGTGGTAGGTAGACGCATTCATCCCACGACTAAAGTCGTGGGCTTTCTGCTACTTTGATCGTAACCTTTATCTCTCTTCGCAGAAAACAACCAAATGCAACGGGACAGTTGCAGTATGGCCCGCCTGGTAACAGGTAGAGGTTTTTGCAGAGGGAACTCCTCAACTCCCCCAGCCCGCTATTTTGCCACACACCATCGCGCAGAGTGCCAGCTCTCTTTTTCCACCGCCCTCGCCCACCGTGCCGCACCCCCTTCATAACCCCGACACCACGAAAAAAAGACACAAGCATAGTATAGTCTGCACCCTTAATAATAAGGCTTATTATCTGAAACAACCAATAACCACGTAACAGCGTGGTGGAATACCGTGAAGGAAAATCGACGCAGAGAAGGTGGTTAATTGATTGCAAGAAGAAGTGGGAGCCCACACCAGACTTTCCACGGTGCGGCGCGGGAACTCCCGAGGAATACCGGGCGCCGAACTATATCTGATTTCTCGTTTCGAGCGACGCTCGCCTATTGCATGACGACGATGGCCCTTGCCGTGTTGCTGCTCGTCATGCTCGTGTCGATGGCCCTTGCTCCCGACCACCAGCTGATCCTCGACTCTAATATCTTCGGCGAGGCGCTGTGGGAACCGTGGGCCTATGGCGGCATCGTCGCGCTGCTGGCGTGGTTCGGTTATGGGATCGTCCGGGATGCATATGATCGCATTGGCGCCGAGGCATCGACATGATCGGGATGTCTGCACCACGTTTCCGGGCGTTCGCAGCTCTGATGGTACTCGCGGCCTGCATCATCGGGCCGGCGCTCGCGGAGAGTTGTACGATCAACTATCCGACGACGATCTATTACAACTCAACGGCGCCGAGCAATGGCGTCGGCGGCGCTATCGGTGCGTATGATGCCCTTGTCAGGATCAACGGTTCGACCATCGAGGCGATCGATTCGGAAGGTACGCCGATAGCGAACGGGACGGCGGGAACAGACGATGCAGCGGTTTTCAATGCAGCAATAAATGCGCTGGGTTCCGGCACCACCCTTGCCATCGGGGGCGGTGATTACACTCCGACATCCCGAATTCTTATCAATAAATCCCTCGACATCATCGGCATCGGCAATCCACGATTCACATGGAACTACGCGGTCGCCCATTACGCCATGTTCTCGTGTTCAGGGTCGAACGGCGGTTTGTATGCTCTTGCATCGGATGTCGCAGAGGGAGATCGGACGTTGACCTACGCCGGGGATCTGTCGTCGATCATTGATGCCGGTGATCTGATCACGATCTCCGATAATACGATCTGGCAACCGGGGAGTAGCGGGACATACGCTACGTGGAAGACCGGCGAAATCCATATGGTTCGGAGCGTCTCGTATAGCAATCCCACCACGACGATCACGCTTGATGATGGACTCCTCCATAACTTTACGACAGCACAGGGCGCCACGATGCAGCATCGCATCCCCATCACCGTGAATATCGACGGCATAACAGTAGCCGGAGACGATCCCGATCGCGCCATCTATCTTATTTCGTGCGATTACTGCAAAGACGGCACGTTTGAGGGCATCACGGCAGAACGGGTCGGGGGGTACGGCATATGCTTTACATCGAGTTATAACATGCTCGTGACGGGAAGCACCTTTCGGGACATGACCAGCGGTGTAAGCAATCTTGGGTATGGTGTCTCGGTGTCAAACGATTGCGCATACATCACCGTCACCGATAGCCATTTTGATAATTGCGGGCACGGAGTCACCGCTGGAGGGACCGGCCCCATCGGCCAACCGCGGGACATTCTCGTTACAGACAGTAGTTTCATCGCTGGTACATCGAGCGCCATCGACGCCCATCAGATCACCGAATCGATGACGGTTGACGGCAACACGATCGGCGGCGTCTATATTTATGGCGGTATTTTGAGTGGAGCGAGAACGTCGATCATCAGGAACAACAAAGTCTGGAATACCGATACGGCAATCGGCCCGAGGGGGACCGTCTCGAACCGGACGTTTATCGTGCAAAACAATTTGATCGACAATGCCGAAAATGGCATTTTTACCAATATTGGCGAACCCAACAGTTTCGACACCCTGATCATTACGGGCAATGTTTTCAAGAGGATTTTGACGCATGATATCGATATCTCGGTTGCGATCCCCCCTTCGGCAGTAATCGAGGATAATGTGGAGTGTTCTCCATGACGAAACTGTCGATGGCCCTTGTCATTGCGATAGTCTCCCTCACGGCCCTCGTAGCTCCGGCATTGGCAGACACGTACAGCGACCAGTTCTCTACAAACAGCAGCGACGAATATAATTATTCGGCAACCTACGCCGTATTATCGTATCCTGGCGACGTGCTGAACTATACTGCGGCCGGCGCCGCTGGTCGCGGGATCGTGAAATCACCGGAGATTTTCTCCTATGGTCTCTACTCAGTTACATTCTCACTCAAACAAAACGGATCGGTCACCGGCGCACAGGACTTCTATCTGATCTTCGGCAATCAGGGAGAGGAGCCGTACGCGTCACCGATCACCTCGTCGGGGTCACGATACGTCATCGCCTGTACGAACGGATCGACAAACCGCCTTCGGATCGGCCTAGTCCAGAATGGCACATACTCCGTTCTCGTCACTGCCAACACGCCGTTCATCCGCAATGTGAATTACACAATCCTCGTGAACTGGACGAGCGCTGGCAATATCTCGGTCTATAAAGATGGCTCACCGCTAACGAACATCACCAATACAAATTACACGAGCGGTTATGCCGGGTTCTCGGCCTATACCGCCGTTAACGATATCGTTCATATCGACTCCTATTCTATCAACGAATCGGCAGTCGCCAACTTCACATATTCATCAACTGGCCTCACCGCGTCCTTTGTCGCCACCGGCGAGAACCTCGGAGATCCGGGCGTCTCCTGCATCTGGAACATGAGCGACGGTGGATCCGCGGTCGGCTGCTCGGCGTTCGATTACACTTTCGCGTCGCCGGGCATCTACTGGGTGAACCATACCGTCTCGAACGTCGCCGGCACCTCGTACTCGAACCAGAGCGTCTTCATCGGGGCCGGCTCTGGCTACTACGCGAAGCTCGAGGTCAACGCATCCTCCGGCTACCCGCAGGGCAACCTCACGCTCTACCGCGGCGAATCAAGCGGCGCCGACACCGTGCTCGGCAGCGCGATCCTCTCCGATCTCGGCCAGAACATCTGGTACAACGTCACCCTCGACCGCACGGCCGCCGGCGTCATGACCGTCTACCTGAACGGCAGCGCGCTTATCTCGGCGACCGACACCACGTACTCGCAGGGCCGGTCCGGCCTCGCGCAAACGGGCGGCAGTTCGACGGCGACCATCTGGATCACGGCGAACGAGATTTATTCGACCATCCTGACGACGCGGGACATCACCGATGTCCAATGGAAGGGGTCGGGCGTCGAGGACGTGACCGCCGGCATCACCACGCTGGCGACGTGGGCCTTCTTCCTCGGGGTCGCTTGCGTCGTAATCGGGGCCGCGTTCGGGCTGAACACGTACATGAAGAGGAGGAGGTGAGCGATGAAACAAGCCTTTGATATCCGAATGGTCATCTTCGGGGTGCTGATGTTCGCCATCATCGGCGGCCTGATCGTGATGTTCGTCGCGGCAACGAACAACACGCTCCCCGAGACGCGGGAAATTGTCGATGTCTACCATAACTGGAGCGACGACTTCTCGGCCGATACGAGCGCAGACTACACGACCGCCGGCACCAGCACGGCAACGTGGGAACCGACGAACGGCGTGCTCAATCTGACGGGTGCGGATGGATCGGCCCTGATCACCGGCGAGACGTTCGGCCCCGGTACGTACTCGATGAACGTCTCCTTCAAGAGCGCGACGAATCCCGGCGGCGTCATCCTCTTTATCGGCCGCTAACTCTTTTTACCCGCGCCACCGGGCGATCGTGCGCTCCGGCCCCGACTCGTCGCGGGCGATCACTTCGATGTAATCCCCTTCGGGCGTCAGGTTCACCGCGGGGATCCACCAGCGGTCGCGGACCCGCGGCCGGTCGATCGTGATCACCGTCTCGCCGTTTTTCTCGATGCGGACGTACTCGACGAACGTCCAGTCACGGCCGCCGAGGTACTGGATATGCACGGCCGTCCCGGCATCGGCCCGCCATATCTTGCAGGAGATCGGGTGCTCGATCGAGTAGTACTGCCACCCCGAGACCGACACGGCGATCATGAGGGCGCAGATCGCCACGCCGACGAAAAACCACCAGTAGGTCCGGCAGAACTCACCAGTTGTCATACTCGGACGTCGACGAACTGCTGAACATATCGAGCTTCATCCGCTTCGTGGCGACGAGGAAGAACACCGCGATACCGAAGATCGCCGGCATGCAGCACGCGAAGTAAAAGATATTGATCATGATGTTGATGTTGCCGGTCGTGTCCCACACGGTCCCCGCACCGCCGTCCATGCCGGCAATCGCCATGTTGGTGATGAACCCGTCGAGGAACATCCCGCCGTAGAGCGCGAGGACCCCCGAGATCACGATGCCGATCACCATGATGCAGAACCCCTCGAAGAAGCTCCAGAAGTCGGTCACGCTATTCACCCAACTCCTGACGCTCCCGCGCCCTGACCACGGCCCAGATGAGCGTGCCGAGCATCGTCAGGCCGAGCATCCCCGCCGCGATACCCCGGATAAACGTCCAGGTATCGGCGGTCTGCTGCGAGACCATCCCGTGCGCGATCATGGGGGATGCGGCCGCGGCCATGCCGTTGAAGAACATCGCGACGATACCGAAGACGAACGCGGCAAAAATGAGGAAGCAGACCACCATGAAGAGGTCGAACGCCCCGCCGTCACTATCGGTATCGCGCTGCATAAAGAATAAGGGATGATATCTCGGGCTGAGTATATAAGGCTATGCGCTACTCCCTCCCGAGCATCCGCGGGCCCCGTGGGATGCGGTGGTCCTCGAGGTGCAGATACTTGTACATGATCGCGGCCGCAGGGAGAAAGAGCCGGTATTCCACCCGGCAGATCCAGCCGTGCAGCCCCTCGTCGTTCCGGTGAACATCCAGGTAGCTCATGAACTCCACGACGCCCATCTTGTAGGCCGTCATGAAGTCCAGTTGCTCCCCGTCTTCGGGTCTTCGCTTTAACAGTGGCATGGTTGTGTTACCTCAAGTTTACTTGCTCAAGTGCTCTTAAGTTTTCGCTACTTTACTTTGCCATAGATATCTGTGATACATTAGAGACATTCCTGTGTGTGTGTTTTTTAATGGGTATGCCAAGTGCACCAGCCCTATGCTCGAATTGTCTCTGAGTGATACGCGTGCCGTGCTCTTTGTTGATGGTTGCCACCGCCTGCTGCCGCGTGATACGCTCTTCGGTGTCGAGCAACCGTGCTATCTTGTAGATGTAGTCATCGAAGGCCGGCAGGTTCTCATCATCCTTGACGGGGGCGGCACACCCCTTCTGCGGTTGCTCTTTGTGCATCTGCTTGTCGACCATCTCCGCGTTTTTCTTCCGCACGACATCATACTCCGCGGCCATCTCGGGCGATGGGGCATAGGAAATCCAGCGGCGCACAACCTTGTTGCCCCCCTGCCGCATATGCACTTGCAGCGTCTTCCCTGCACGGAAGAGCCGCTTGTTCCGAAAGACCTTGATCAGGGTCATGCCGAAGGCGTGCAACTGTTCCGCAATCTCGCCGTAGTAGCGCACCATCGTCCGCGGCACTTTGTCGATGAGGAACGGGTCGGGCACGGAGATCAATAGGATGGTGTTCGCCGTGCGGCACACCTGCAATATGTGGTTGAGTTTCTTGTTCGTGCTCGAGGCGAAGTCCCGACTATCCCACCCCACGCCGGCGTCGTCGAGGATGTAGATGTTGTGCGCTTTCAGGTTCTCCATCTTCTCTTCGAGCGATTCGTCCTGGATGACGGCGACATTGTTGAAGGTGAAGTAGTCTTCGGGTTTCCCGCCGGTGATCTTCGCGATCTCCTCGGAGCACCGTTTCGCGAGGTAGAGGAGCGAGTAGGACTTTCCGCCGCCCCGCTCCCCGACGAGGAGCAGGAGAACGTCTTTGTTGTGCTTGCTCGTCACCCGCTCTGCGAAGATTTCCGCGAGGCTTTTCGGTTCGTTACACCGGGGGTTTTTATCGAAAAACTCCTTGATGCGGAGACCCTTCTCGCCCCTCCCGGCGCCACCGTAGTAGGCGGTATCGTAGGGCGCGAGTGCTTCGGCGATCTGCATCGTCACACCTTCGCGATGATGATGGTGTTCGCGATGCCGATGTACTCGTCTGCATACGCGATGACCTCCCCGGCGGCGTTCTGTGCCGCGAGGATCTTCAGTTCGCCCTTGACCTCGTTCTTGACGTCGAGCGCGTTGATCTTCCGGATCTCGGTGTCGAGCCTCTTCAGGAGGTCGATGCGGATATCGTCCTCGGGGATCTTGATGATGAGGTTCCGCACGTACCAGTAGGGCCGCTGGTCCGTCGGGCCGTTCAGGTTCATCATCAGGATATCGAAGCGGTTAAACCCGTTCAGCATACTGTACAGCCACGCCTCCGGCGCGCTCTTCGGGGCGATGCCGGTCTTGAGGCCGGCCTCGCCGAGATCCGTCACTCCTTCGTCTTCGAGCATCCTATCACGTCCTCGTCGCGAGCAGGCCGCGGTCGAAGAGGTCGTTCTTGAACTGCACGAAGAAGTCGATCCCCTTCAGCACGCGGTCGCGGCTGTACCCCGTGGGCTGCAACCAGTCCTCGAGGTCTTTCCACTTGCCGTTCGTGTAGTTGTGCGAGGTGTAGAAGTAGAGGAGGTTGAACGAGTAGTAGAACTTCTCGTACTCCGCCTCGGCGTTCCCGCGGCCCGTCATGATAATCACCCGTGTCCTCGCCGCTCGATTCGCCGTTTCATTGAGTACAGCGTCGATAGTCTGGAGGATGTGGGCGTGTTCGTGCTGCTGGATCGACCACGATTCGTCGGCCATGTCGCCTCACTTGAACACCATGTTCGCGAGCACGTAGAACGCGAGGATCAGCACGCCGATGATCATGCAGAACGCGATAACATAGGTGAACATCTTGATCTGGTCCTGCAATTTGCGCCAGTTGATCGCTTCGATCAGGTACTTGATGCGCTCCGTGTCCTGGGAGCAATGCGAGTACGGCAGATCCTTGAACGCCTTGTAGTACGTGAACATGATCGCCTTGACCGTCCGCTTCTTCTTCCCAGGCTCCGCGAGTGGCGGGGCGATGGGTTTGCCGAGCAACACGTCGATAATAGATCGGCGCTGCTGCTTCTGCGGGATGGCGGGTTCTTCGACCTCGATCTCCGTGCCCGAGTCGAGCGGGAGTTTCATCAGGTACTCCTGCATGTCCTTCAGCGTATCGACGATGACCTCTTTCGGCAGTTCGAAATCCCTCCGTGCCTCCGGGTCGTAAAACGTCGGCTTGTACGCCTTGACGATGAGTTCGGCATTGTGTTCGAGGTCTTCGCGCTTCTGCCGCAGATGGCTCCAGAGGTCGACGTTCGGCAGGAAGGAGAGCCGGCCGAACGATGGGCGGTCGTTCCGGTGCGCCGCCATCGTCTGGTAGGCGATAGCGGCCCGCGTGGAGATGGGCAGCGACCGCGAGACGCTGGTGTGCCATACGTCGAGCCCGAGCGGGTAGTGTGTCGGCTCGGCATCGCCGGAGATGAACGAGGGGTCGATCTTCAGGCCGAACGTCGCGTCCTCGAAGATGGGCGATCCGTCCTTGTCTTTGTAGCCGGTGATCCACCGGGCCCTGGCGGTGCCCGCGTCCTCCACCGAGAGGAGCGGATAACTGTTCTTCCTCGCGTCGATGAACTGTTTGCGCTCGGGGTTGAAGCTCCAGTCGTTCGAGACCCGGAACAGGCCGAGCAGGATCAGGATCACGTTGATGATCGCGCTCCCGATCAGGTATTCCATGCCGATGAGGCCGAATGATGCCATGCCTTACCTCCTTGCCAACGGGTTAGAGATTCGCAGGCCGCGGCCGTCCTGCTGCGGTGCCTGCCCCGAGTCGCGCACCGAGTAGTTGACGCTCTGGGAATTGCACGTCTCGATCTTGTTCTGGAGAGCGCGTTCCCACCCGTCCGCGGCGCGGCTGATGAATTTGTCGTAGTGGTCGAGGATCATCGAGTAGATCGCCCCGAACTCGGGGTTATCGCGGTCGCAGGGCGGAAACGACTGCTTCGCCTCGATCATGATGATCTCGAAGTACATTTTTGAGATTTCGATATCGGGCAGCTTCGCGAGCACGTTCGTCTTGTCGAACGCCCCCATCACGATCGTCGTGAGAGTGCGTTTCGTCTCCATGAAGAGCCCGGCGGCGTTGATGCGGTCCACGAGGTCTTTTCGGTACTCCGTCGCGGCGAGCATCGCCCGATGGACGTACATGTTGTAGACGCCATCGTCGCCGTACATCTTCCGCGGGTCGCCGACGACGGGCGTGCCGTCGGGAGCGAGCTGGCGACCGAATGCGTCGTAGTAGACCGGCTGTTGCGTGTCGGAACCGTTCATGCCTCACCTCCCGAGAGAATAGGGATTGAAGGAGGTGAGGACGAGGGGTGATCCTCGTCGGTCGTCGTGCGGTACTGGGGGATTAACCGCCCTTCTGCATCCCGCGGATGTAGAGGATAGCGATTGCGAGCATCAGGGCGATGATCGCGAGCGAGATCAGCCCACCCCACGTTGCCCACATCTGCGGGACATCGGGCATGTTGGTGTTGTGCGTCCGGTTCCAGTCCGAATCGACCGCCAATGCCGGCATACTCGACTCCATCGTTCCGGCGATGAACGGGACGAAGATGAACCCTGCGATGACCACGATCAGCCCGAAGACGAGCCCGACGATCATCGTGGTCGGGTTCGTGCTCTTCCCGCCTCCGCCGCCACCACGTCGTGCCATGTTTCGAAGTCACCCCCGCATCCCGGTTACAGGTTCTTTTTCTCTCTTTGTTCATAAATGTTTGCACTATTGTCCTCATTCCTCCTCCTTCATTCTCCTTTTGTACTCATGCCCTGATTCGCGACAGCCTCTTCAGGCCGAGCGCGAGGATCACGACGCCGATGCCGATGAGCGCGATCACGAGCACCGGCTGCGCCATCTGCACGACGGTCGTCGGGCCGCCGGCATCATCGCCCGGCGCGAAGTCCGCCTCGAGGCCGCCGAAGACTATCGGCAGCGAGAGGAGCCCGATCACGACGATGATGCTGATGGCGATGAGCGGGACGATGGCCTTCATTCACCCGCCTCCCAGAGCGCCATCGGCCCCATCGCGAGCCAGTAGGCGAGATGGGGCAGCGGGTTCCACACATGGCACGATATACGCCCTTCGCCGCCGAGCGGCACGGCGATCAGCACGAGCAGAAAGGCGGCATAGTAGATGATGATAAGCCATAGGTCGTTCACACCTCGTCCGCCTCCGACGGTTCCGGCGGAGCATACCATATCTCGGCGACGAGCAATGCGCAGACGATGCCGAGGGCTACGGCGAGGACGATCAGCCCCCATCCGACCGGCAGGCTCGCGAACTCCGTCCAGTGGGTCGCATAGACATACGAGACCGTCGCGCCGTCGGTGATGGTCGATTCGACGACGGTCTCCGAGACGCCAACGGAGCCGTAGACCGTCATGATGCCCGTGGCGGCGAAGAGCGTCGCGGCGATGCCGAGCGCCACGATATTGAGGTACACCCGGTTCTGCGTATCCCAGAACCCGTACACGACGAACCCCGCGGCGATGAAGAGCGTCGCGATGTAGGCGAGGAGCGGGACGTGTGCCCGCCCGATGTCGGCGACGTGGATATACGCCTTCTTCAGTTCGATGTCGGACGCCGATGCGTTCGCGACCGTGAGCTGCACGCTGTACCATCCTGGCGTCGTGTAGCGGTGCGATGCGTCTTCGTCCGACGAGTACGAGCCATCGCCGAAGGACCAGTTCCACGACGTGACGGGCGTCGTGTTCGTCGGGTCGAACCCAACCGCGAGCGGTGCGGTGCCGCTGGTGACGTTCGCGGTGAAGTCGCACATCGTCGCAGCGCTGCACGCCCCCACCAGGAGAAGGATCCCGATCAGGGCGGCAAGGACTCGCATCTCAATCCCCCTTGCGGTCGTACTCATAGGGCTGATACACCACGCGTCCGCGCCGGCTGTACCGTTCGATCAGGCGGTTAAGTTCCATCACCGCCCGGTCGACGTCCTGCGGACCTGCGCCGAGCGTCTGCATAGCGTCGATGTCTGCTGCTGCCGACGCAACATCGCGGTCGAACTGATCTCTATCAATTATTTTGAAGCGGTAGATCCGCTCCTCAAACCGTTTAACATATCCACTCATCCACGTCCCTCCTTATAGAGCGAGAACAATGCTGCCAGCACGCCGATGCCGATGCCCGCGATGCCTGCCATGCGGAAGTCCGCGGGGAGCAGCGTGAAGGCGAACAGCCCGAAGACCGCGCCGACGCCGGCGACATACGTGATGTCGCGGGTGCGGATCCAGATCATCGCGATCGGGATGGCGAAGGCGATCACCGCGGCGAGGTTGCCGAGTACCGCGACGTAGGCGGCCCACGGGCTCGAGACGAACCCGCGCCAGTCGATGCCGCCGGTGCCTGCGGTCGCGTTGTACGTCTCGTTGCCGCCGAGCGCATCGATGAACATCTGCGCCGTCGTGTCGTTGATGGGCGCGAGCGTCGAGGTGGCCGTCGGCCGCCAGGTGACGTTTGCCCCCTGCGCCGTGCCGACGACGAGCAGCAGGCCGGCGGCGAGGCAGAGCACGATGAGGATCGCGCTCGGGCCGTAGTCCTTCGCCCACGCCGCGAGCGTCACGCGACCACCTTCTTCTTCCTGTTCTTGAATGCTATCTCGAAGCATGCTTCCAGACTCACCATGCCTGCGAAACCAAGCGAGACGATCAGGAACATCATCGGCACCGTGACGAAGCTCGATCCCCTGACGCTATCCGCGAGGATACACGCCATTAGTATCAGTATGCCGCCGACGGCGAGGAAGACCGGCCACATCAGTCCATCCCCATCGTCTGGTGCCCCGTCCAGAGCTGGTACAGCCCCCACAATTTGATGAAGTAGAGCGGGCTTTCGATCATCGCCACCATCCACGCCCACGAGAGCGGCCAGCCGTAGGCGCAGAATATCGGCACGAACGAGACCACGGAGACGCAGGCGGAGACCACCACCTTGATAAACGCGGCGATCACCCCGACCACCGAGAGCGCCGTGATCGCGCTGCCGCCGGATTCGCCGAACGCCGTCACCTCCGCGTTGCCCATGCCCGCGGTGCTGTCCGGCAGGGGCGCGGAATAGAGGCCGCACTCGTTGATGCCGGAGAAGACCGCGCCGAGCATCAGCGATATCAGGATCGCTTTGTAGAGCATCATTCGTATCTCACCCTCTTACTGCGGAGCATCACGTTGATCACGATGGCGATCATCGTCGCGAGCCCGAGCGCCATCGCCGTGACCGTCCCGCTGCCGAGCTCCCGCAGCCACCCCATGAAGAAGACGAGCCACCCCACGAACGAGAAGACAATCATCCCGATGCCCGTCGAGACCTGCCCGAAGAGCAGCGCCGCGAAGAGCATCAGGAACATGCCGGCGAACAGCAGCAGGTCCTCCGGGAGGCCGAACGACATCGGGCCCGGGACGAAGTGGACGGCGAACGGGCGCGTGATGGTCCCGAACTCCGTGTGGACCGCGGTGACGTTCACCGAGTAATCGTTGCCGCGGTGGTTCGGGATCGAGAACGTCCGCGTGAACGACGAACTGCCCGCGACGGTCGTCGAGTTCACGGTCGTCTGCGTGCCGTCGGTGTTGGTGCGGTTGATGCGGATCGATACGCTCGTCGTCTGCGAGAGCGCGTCGGCATAGCGCACGCCGATGTACCCGAGGGCCGTCGTGTTCTCGCCGGCCGACGTCGAGACGTTCACCTCGACGAGCGGGTTATGGCCCGATGCAAACCAGCCGCCAGAGCCCGAGCCCGATGCATAGACGGTGTACTGCGGCTGCGACGGGTAGAGGTTCATCGATTCGCTGATGCCCGCGGTGGCGTTCTCGAACGTGACGTGGTAATTGGTCGTGCCGTCCATCACGAAGGTCGTCGAGCCGTCGGAGCCCGTGATGCCTGTCATCGCCTGATCGAAGATCGGCGTGCTCGCGTCGTTGATGCCGAGGAGTTCGTAGAGCCACGCGAACTCGGAGACGGTGGTGTTCTGCGGCACGATGGTCACGTTGACGCCCGATACCGGGGCGCCGAAGAGGCTCTTCACGGTAAACGTGACCTCGTTCGGCGGGAACTGCGGCGGGTTGTAATCGTCGGCGAGCGTCACGCGGTAGAGCGTGAGCGTGCCGTCGCTCCTGCCTGCGACGACGTACTCGCCCCGCCAGCTCATCGCGATGTCGGCGACGGGATCCTCGGCCTCTGACGAGTAGAGGAGTTCCCACGCGCCGCCGGTGGTCGCGACCTTATCGAAGATGTAGGCCATGCCGTCGGCGCTTCCCGCGCAGGCATAGAGCCCGTTCTTCTGCGCCGTGTCGACCGCGGCGACCGGGCCGCCCGTGGTCCACCCGCCGAGGTCGGTCATGTCGAGCGCGTAGAAGTCCACCGAGAGGCTGCGCGCATCGATGGAGAATCCCATCGAATCGCTGATGGCGATGCCCCGTGCAGCACCGCTCGATGCCGCGGTGGTATAGGCGGGCGTCAGGGTGTAGGGATACGACGACCTCCCGACGCTCATGGCGTAGACGTTCGATGCCGTCTGAAGGCCGGCGTTGTCGCCGCTCTCGGAGGTGTCGACCTGGTATACGGCGCCGGTCAGGGCTTCGGCGGCGTCGTAGTAGATCCGCGTATAGGCATCGGGAACGGTTGGCCCCCACGCGCCGTGCGTCGGCGCGGGAGAGACGGCTTTGACGAGCCGCAGGTTATCGAACCAGATCGAGATATCGCCGCTGCCGCCGGCGCTGGTCGTCAGGTTGCTGGCGAGCGTCAGGTTACCGGCGCCGAGCGCCCCGTCGATGTCGACGCTCTGGTTGTATCGGGTGGCCGCGGTCGGGTTGGTGACTTCCCAGACCTTCGTGCCGCTCTTCCAGATTTGCCAGCGGGCGGATGCCGGTGCAACCGTGATCGCCGCGGAGTAGTCGAAATACAGCCGGTAATCGACGGACGTGTTCAGTGTGATCGCCTGGTTGAGGTAGGCATAATAGGTCACACCGGCACCAGCGCCGGTCATGGCGTCGTACACCTGCCCCGAGTACGATCCGACGGTCTTGTTCGTCGCGGTCCGTGCCCACGAGCCGCCACCGTTGCTCTGGATCGTCCACGCGGTCGTGAGCTCGAAGCCGGGGTTCGTCATCGCTTCGAGGGTGTTCGTCTGCGAGGATGCGCTCGCCGCCGATGCATACGACCACTTCAGCACGATGTCGGTCGTGCCCGGCGATACCGGGATGTAGGGGATCTCGACCCAGACGGATGCCGCGGTCGCGTTGTACTCCTCGACCCAGAAGTCGAGCGCCGTCGTGCCGTCCGCGGCATAGAAGCGGATATCGTACCAGTCGGCCCGGACGGTGGATGCGCCGAGGTAAACCACTTCGCCGCTGTCGGTGCCTGCGGCTTCCCAGAGCTGAAAGTGCATCTGGTAATTCGTGAGCGGCGATGCGAACGCCGAGCCCGCGATGGTATGGGTCTTCGAGTACGCATACGTGCCCGGGCCGTCGAGCCATGCCCACGTCGAGGACCACGATTCGTTCACGAGGTAGGCGCTCGTGACGGCGGATCGCGTCTGGTTCCAGTGGTAGAGCAGCGCGGTGGCGTTGCTCTCTTTCGCTGCGATGAGCCAGTCGTTATTGCCCGCGGCGGCCGTGAGGTAGGCGCCGGTATCGGCCTGCGGCACGACGTGCCCGATATAGGAGTGCGTGTCGTTCCAGACGAAGGCCGCGAGGTTCGTGGTGATCACGGCGTCGCCGTCGGCGTTGACGCTCATGTTGCGGAGCGTGCCGAAGACGGTCGGGTCGAACCATTGGCGCATGACGGCGACACCCGTGGCCCCGTCGAGGACTCTGAAGGACTGGTTCGCGTCGATGTAGTAGACGTGGCCGCCCGAACCGTCCACGGCGATATCGCGGATGGCGTGCGACCCGAGGTTGAGGACGGACCATGTGCGCGTGCCGTCCGCCGAGAAGACGGTGATGTTGCCGCCCGATGTGCCGGCGGCGATGGTGCCGCCGTCTTCGTCGATGGCGACGCAGGTGATGCCGGCGGTAAAGGTGCGGTCCCACGCTTTGTCCGCGGCCGGCGTCGAAGCGACGGCGGGGAGCGCGAGGAGGACCAGCGCGAGGAGGATGGCGGGCAGGCGGCGGGTCATGGTGCCGGTGGTGCCCCCTGGTTCCTGCGGCGGTGATAACAATACCCGGAGAGCGCGGCTGCGCCGACGAAGATCGCCATGCCGATGCGGATCGACTTATTGAACTGGAGGTCCCAGATTACCGCGAGGATGCCGATCGCGATGAGTGCTGCGCCGGCATAATCAAGTGCCGTGATCTTCTGGTGCTGTGCTTGTATCCGATCTTGTGTCATCACCCAATTTTTACCAGTCATAGCGATAACCTCGGTAGTTTTATATTTGAGAACCCGAAGTCGCCGAGCGACCCGAAGACTGATTCGATGTTAGGTACTGGGTTCTTTATAGCCCATTCGCGCACGTTGACGCGGATTTGTGGGAATCGCTGCCGCTTGCGAAAATCGCCGATAACGATCTCCGGCGGGACGTGTGGCGGAACATACGGCGGACTGCTCGGCGGCGAGCTCGGGTAATACGGGATCGAGATCGACGGCGCCCGGTAGCTCGGACCCGACGGTGCGCTTACCGATGCGACGGAGGGCGCGCTGATGCTGCTCCGGCTCACGCTTGACCCGGATATCGAACCGCCCGATAGTTCGGATAGCGACGGGCTCGACGGCAGGCGCGCGCTCGACCGGCTCATCGGCGGCGATACGCTTTCTGGGAGACGATACGATGACGCCATGCGCGATATATCGCTATAACTCGTGCCACTCACGACCGACGAGAGCGCCCCGGAGACGTACGATCGCGCCTGGATGTGGTAGCTCGCGGCGAGGTTGCCGAGGCCGATGCCGGGGATGTTGATCACGCTCCGCCCCTCCATCACCTCGGAGGAGAGGCCGCTGTATGCTTTCGTCTCGACAATCGGCACGCGGACGCCGGCGACGCGGGTGAAGTACTTGCCGCCGAAGTCCCCGAGCTCGCCAGCGACGACCGCCTCGTACTCGCTCTTCATCATCGGCATGTACCCGACGCCCCGCGGGGCGGCCTTGAGGTAGGCGTTCATAGCGGGATATCCTCCCGCCTGGACCCGCGATGGAAATGTCGCTACCCCCGATACCTGCGTATGCATGATCGCGGGGTCTAGCGCCGCCACTGGCGCGTCGAGTCCGATTAGCTTCGGTGATGACCCAGATCCGGTCTTCGTGAAGTACGACATCGCCGTGCTCGCGCCATACATCGCATCGTTGATCTCGCTCGCGCTCTGTCCGGTGGCGAGATTGAACCGCCCGGTCAACCGCGATGGTATCGGCGTGTGTTCCCACCCGGTCCAGAGGATGACATCGCCCGGCATATCTGTCGGCAGGCGTGCCGACGATGGCACGTAGTCCGGCGGCGCGCCGGTAATGCTCATCTCCGACGGATAGGGGAGGTTCGTTCCGACGTTGAAGGACTTGGTTAAACTCCGCTCGGTGATCCGTTGGGAGATGGCGAACCCCTGTTCGGCAGGATACCCGATGCTCTCCATCTTGATCTCCTGCATGTCTCGAGTACGGAGCCATCCGACGCCCCGAGGCCATGCCCACATCCCGACGGCGAGACCCGCGACGGCCGGCGCCGCTTCGCCGGTGGCGATACGACCGATCCGGTATGCAGCTTCCTCGCCGGTCGGCAGATCGGAGATGTTGCCGAAGCTGAGTACACGAGGACTCTCACCGGGCCCGGGACCCATATGAGAGGGTATCGCACCGCCACCGACACGCTCGATCACGGACTGCCCCCACGAGATGCCGATATACCCCATCGCCGATTTCTCGACCACGCCGGCGGCGAGCGTCGCAGCGCCCATCGCTCGCGGAAAGTTAATGAGGCCGGTGGAGACCGCGGCGGACCTGCCGAGCCAGCCCAGACCGCCGAGGACGCCCGGGAGTGCGGCGGAGATTCCGAAGAGCGCGACTGCTTCGACTGGCCGCTCTCGTATCTCGACAGTCGCGCCCCTATAAAAAGCGACCCCGGCATCGGGAAGAGCTAATGAGACGCCCGGATCCACGACGCCGAGCGCCTGCATCTTGTTACTGATGATCTCCGTGCCGATACCGAATGGCCCGGTCGCCACCTCCATCATCGGTTTTAAAATAAAGAGCTCGCTGAGACGATACGCCGCGGTGCCCGGCCCAGGTATGATCGCGCTTACTTGTTCCGATCCAACACGAGAAACGGCGTCATATCTCTGCGAGAGCGTTCCGACACCGCCGGCGGCCACGTCGAAGATCCCTTTGTTCGTGAAGATGCCACCGGGGTCGAAGCCCGGCGCCTGTGGTATGTCCGGCATCGCGCTCGCGACCTGGATCGGCGATATCTTCTGGAGGAGCTGCCCGCCCTCGACGAAGAGGTCGCCGTGCATCAACGCCTGCCCGAACGATGCCATACCGAGCAGTCCGCGAGCCATCGCGTCGTTTGCCGCCCGGGTCGCGGTGAACGATTCCATCTGCGCGATGATGCGGTCGATGCGCAGGTTCTCCTCCTGCCCACGGGACCACGCCCACGCCGCGTTTGCTTCGCCGGTGAACCGCGAGATATCGGCCTGCGCTTCCGGGGAGAGGGTGCTCGCGAGGGCC
Organism: bacterium; assembly: GCA_041648665.1. Taxonomy (NCBI): domain Bacteria; species bacterium. Next base: position 29,702 of record JBAZOP010000036.1, read on the forward strand.
TTCTGCCCGAACGCGACGGTCTCCAGCGCCTGCCTATACTGCGTTTCCTTCTCTGGCGAGTAGCCGCCAGAAAGCACATCGCCGGGGAGGCGGTTCAGATCGTCGGTGGCTTTATCCATCTCGTTCTGGATCGGGACGATATTGAACTCTCGGCGCTCGTTCGCGAGGTTTTCGGGATTGATGCCCATCGCGGTCGCGATCTGCTGCGCCCGCCAGTACGTCTCGCTCTCTTTCCACCCTTCGGCGTTCCCGCCGAGGCTCTGCCACATCGCCTGCCCGCCGATGCGGAGATCGTCGTTCGCCTGCGCGATGGGTTCGGTCGAGAGGTAGGCCTCGAGGTCTTCGCTCTCTTCTTCGGCCTCGTCGTCGAGGAGGGTCCGCCGCCCTTCGGCACCGCGCCGCGGGATCATCCGCATCCGCCGGCGAAGCGCCTCGACCTTCGGCGGCGGTCGAGCCTCGGATCTTACGCCGATGCGCTCCCCGACGGTCTGCCGCTCCTGCTGGCGTGCATACAGTCCTTCGGCGGCGGCGATGCGGTCGTCGGTGCCGGGAGAGAGGGGGATGCCGCCGGACGTCTGGCGCGAGGGGATGAGCATTACGACGCGCCCCCACAGGCCAGCATGAGAACGATGAGAAGGAGGAGGGTCAGCGCGACGCTACGTGCGATGCCGCGCCAATCTTCCCCGCTAAAACCAAAGAGCCTCACCGCTATCATCGCCGAATATTTTACGGAATGATACGTGGTCAAAGGATAAAAGTATTATGTATTGGTGCGAGACGTACAGATGCTTATTTTTATGTACCTTTGATTAGCACCCCCTTTGTTTTTGGGCCTTCTGTTGGGCGGTGGTGTGTTGGGTCGTCGCGGTGGTGCTGCGTGGCTGGAAGGTGGCCGTGGTGCGTTTGTGGTGCATCGTGGATGGTCACTGGTGATGCACCTCCGCGGCGTCGAGCACGGCCTTCCACGACTTGAAGAAGGTGATGACCGGCCCGAGTGCCAGCAGCGCGAGGATGACCGCGAGCACGAGCCAGAGCACGCCGACCTCGGAGATCATGGCTGCTCCCCCGCGCCGAGCCAGCCCGGCACCGTCGAGTTGCAGAACCGGCAATGCCATTGTCGGTTCGAGGGATAGCCCTGCTCGATGAGGTTGTTCGATCCGCACATCGGGCAGACGCGCAGGCCGAGGGCGTATTTGAGGTAGGAGATTGCGCTCATGGCAGCGGCCTCCCACAGATCGGGCATTTTGTGCTCTGCTGTTCGACGGCGGGGTATCGTTGGTGATTTTTTCCGTAGAGGCATGCGGCCAGTCCGATGGCGCCCGCAGCGAAAATGAGGGCCATCGGCAGTGGGATGAAATCCCAGAGGAGCCACTGCGATGCGACCGGCTCCGGCGGTACGTACGTGACGCACCACGCCGAGGTTTCGGGGAACGGGTGCGGTGGAAAGAACGTGTCCCACGCCGCGAACGTGATGATCAGCATGGCGACCATGAAGACGATGCACGCGCCGATGATCGTGTGGAGAATCGAACGGGTCACGCTTCGGCCCCCTGCTGCTTCGCGACCCACGCGACCCACGACGCATCGCGGTTCGCCCGTTCCGCCTTATGCAGTCTGCCGACGTGGTAGCGGCCGCAGATGAAACAATGCCAGATGCTGAACTCGTCGTCGGGCTGCTTCTGCTGGAGGCGTTTCATGGCGATGCCGGCCTGTTCTTTCGTCGCGTGCTTCCGGTGCCGCAGGCAGCAGACGAGGCGGCCGTTGTACTGGGATTCCCAGGACATCAGAGATCGCCCCCTTTCTGACGGCAAAT
>JBAZOP010000037.1 GCA_041648665.1 bacterium
TGCGGCCTTTTTCGCACCATCGCTGCGCACGATATCGATCATCTCCTCGGCGGTGACCACCACCGCCTTGCCGGATTTGATCTTCTCGTTGATCTCTTCGTATGTCTTTACCATTGGGACCTCACGAAAGATGTTCAGTCACTGACTGCAGCGCGCCGAACGGACACGCGGGTATGCAGAGCTCGCACGCTATGCACTTGTCGTGGTCGAACCCCACCTCCTGCGTCCCAGCCTTCACGTAGAGCGACTTGGGCAGGCACTGGGCCACGCACGCGCCGCAGTGCGTGCACTTGTCCTCGTACCATATGAGGTTCTTTGCAGGGAAGGTGATCCGCACCCCTCCGGCCTTGAGGTAATCGAGGGCCTTCTCCACGGCCGCCGGCTCACCCTCCAACTGCACGAACATGGCGCCGTCCTCCTCCGGAGTGACGGAGGCCTGCAGTATGTTCACGTCCACGTCGTGCTTGCGGATCATGCCGGAGAGCACGGGTTTCTCCACGAGGTCCGCCCTGAAATGCAATATCGCGCTCTTCTTCATAACTCATCTCCCTCTAGACAAACTCAATATCTCCCTTTACACCAAGTTTATCGCCGATTGCGACGATAATCCCCTTAACACCCTCGTGACCCATGGCCTCTTCTATAACTGCATCTATGTCGTCTTCCCTCTGAACCTTGTTGCAGAATGCGGTCGCGGCGGCGTCGGCTTCGACCGCACTCGCGCTCACTACGCACACGGCATCGGCCTTTCCGAACGACAGCGAGTGGCCGTGAGTGCCGCTCGACGTAGCGATGCCGATCGATCCCCCCTCCGGATCGACCTTGAACTTCACCTTGCCTGTGAACTGCGACGACTCGCCCGCATAGAGCGAGAGAGTGATCGGCCTCTTGGTCCTCGCGTATATGTCCCCGCCGTTCTCTATCATCACGTTGCCCGCGATGCGATCGCCCACGTACTCGGCCACGGCACCCGCGACCGCGGCCATGGGGCCCACGCCGAACCTGCGCGCAGCGTCCGCCATCTTCCTCACTATCAGCGGGGCGCAATGGATCGGATCGTGGGGTGAGAGTGCGGTCTTGAATCCTTCGTCGCGCTCGATGTAGGCCTCGAGCTGAAACCTGGCCTCGCCGAGGAGCACAAGCGCGCGCGAGACGACCTCCCGGTCGGCGAAGATGCACAGGTCGCTCTCCTGAAACGAGAGGTCGCTGCGCACGAGCCCCTCGGGCCTCGCCCTCTCCCTGTATGTGCGTTCCTCGTACAATGGATTCTCCCGAATGCGAAGGCGGCATAATGGTTGGAAAGCAGCCCGATTGTCAAGTCGGACTTTCAGAAATACCCTTTTTAATCAAATGTTTATAGCGTTCAGAAGCTTTTGAAAGAGTCGGCGGCCATGGAAAGAAATAGATTGAAGAGATGGACGCTTTATTGCAGCTTAGCTCAACCAATCAAGGGGGATCACATGACAAAGAAGATCGTTATCACCTGCCTCTGCCTCATGTTTCTGGCCGCCTGCTCACGCGGCATCACGAAGGAGCAGTACATCGACGCGATGGCCACGCTGGGTTGCAAAGGCGTGAACGAAGGCACGCCCGAGTCCGAGGCGATCTTCAAGGAAAAGAAGATCACCCTCCAGGGGGTCCAGGACTTCCGCAAGAAGGGCAAGGCCGAGGACATGCTCAAGGCGTCGATGGAGATCGCAAACCGCGTCATGGCCTGTCACGGGATGACGCCGCAGAACTGACGCGATCGTCCTTTCGAGGGATCATCGGTCTTTCTTCATTATAAAGAGATAGCTGAAACCGCGCAGGAAGTAGTTTCCCTTCAGGGCCTCCGTGTGCCAGTGACGGCGTTTGAGCTTGCGATTGCGGCGGGTGACGCAGACTATGTCGAGCGGGCGGAAGCGCTCGCAGAGCATGAGGAATAGCCTGAATCCGATCGGCACGAACCCCCTTTTCTTCTGAAACGTATCGGAGACGAAGAGCGCCATGCATCTGCCGGGCCTGAGTATCCGGTCGCTCTCCGCGATCACCTTGTCCATCTCCTTGAAATATTTTTCCTCGAACGCGGAGAGTTTGCCGATGCAGCGCGCGTCATCCGAGTACTCGATATGGTCCGAGTACGGCGGGTCTATGAACACGAAGTCGGCCTTCGCATCCTCTAGCGGCAGCTTTCGCGCGTCCGCGCAAAACACGTCCTTCCTCTCCGGCTTCAGGTCATAGCCCAGGGCGCGCCTGCCCAGCTCGCGCGCGACGTCGAGCGTGGTGCCCGAGCCCGCCATGGGGTCGACGACCAGGTCCTTCTCGCGCGTGTAACGCGAGAGCAGGTTCCATATGATATATGATGGCGTGGCGCCGGCGTAATCCTTGTCGCCCTGCATCGCGTCGCCGTAGTGCTGCGACGGAAAGTCCCACAGGGTCGTGCTCATAGGCTCCGGCATCTTCTTGGCCATAGCTGCCTCCAGGGGGTACGGATGCCAGAGCGGCGGAGAGAGCGCAAGCCGGCATTTGATCCTTCGACTACACTCAGGATTGACACAAGCGCCGGCTGCTGCTAGGCATGCCTCACAATCTGTGTAGCCGGGCGTGCAAGGGAAGCGGGTGCAAATCCCGCGCGGTCGCGCCACTGTGATGGGCATTAAGACCACCGTCGATTTAGTCACTGTCCCCATGGGACGGGAAGGCGAGGCGGTGGAGGCAGTAGCCCCAAGCCAGGAAACCTTGCGCCAAGGCGGTAAACGTTCCAGCCCTTCGCGGAAAAGAGGCGGCGCATGTTGCGTGCTTTCACAAAAACCCTTCTCCTGCGGAGAAGGGTTTTTCTTTTCGCCCTTCTCCTCGCAGCGCCTTTGCACGCCTACGCGCAGGACCCGGAGTCCATACTGCCAGAGGTCGCAGCGCCGCCCGCCGACATAGGCGTCGTGACAGTGAGCGACGAGGAAGAGAGCTCATCCGCCCAGGAGCCGGGCGCGTTCACCTCCGTGATCAAACCCTCCCAGTACGATCGGCGCGCTAAGTCCACCACGGAGCTGCTCTCGGAGACCGTGGGCGTGGACGTGACGAGCTTAGGCGGCGAGGGCGCGCTCTCCACCGCCTCGATACGCGGATCTTCCGCGGAGCAGGTGGCGGTATTCGTGGACGGCGTGCGCATAAATTCGTCGCTGACCGGCACGGTCGACTTCTCGACCATCCCCATGGAGTCGATAGAGCGCATCGAGGTCATACGCGGAGCGTCATCGGCGCGCTTCGGCACGGACGCGATCGGCGGCGTGATCAACATCGTGACGAAACGGGCGGGCGCGAAGCGCGCGATCGACGCAAAGATCACCGGCGGCTCTTTTCTCACTCTCCAGACCGCGGAATCATGGCGCGAGCCGCGCGAAGACTGGGACCTCGTGCTCGCGCACAATCACCATTCGACCGGAGGGGAGTTCACCTTCACCAGCGCCGGCATCCAGATGAACGGCGGCAGCGTCGCGGACCCGCGCACGTATCGCAGGCTCCACAACAAATCCATCTCAGAGGACCTGCTCGCAAAGGTGAATCTTGACATGCCCGGCTCGACTTCGCTGGGCGTATCCAACGACTTCTTTTGGACGGACCGCAACGTGCCCGGCATGGAGATAGAGACCACGCTGCTCTATCCCGCAAACCCGCTCGACGCGCATGAGGAGCTCTTCAGGGACACGACCGGGGTAAGATTCAACGCCGACGATCTGGGCGTGAAAGGCCTCTCCATGGAGGCCGGCGCGACCAACTCCTTTAACCACGATCACTTCACCGACCCCACCCCGGCGCTCGGCGGACCGATAGACGTGACATACGTCTCCCTCTCGCCGGAGGGACACGCGATGCTCATGCACGAGGCATCGCCGGGACCTGCAGACATATCCTCCATGCTGCGCTACCAGTACGGATACGACTATGCTTGCGACTCGTCGCCCATAAGCGGACGGCCTCTGATGGGATCGCACGGAAGGCACAGCAATGCCGCGTTCGCGGAGGTGGAGGTCGGTTTCTTCGATCGGAAATTGAAGTTCATACCGTCGGCCAGGGTCGAGGGCGCCACGGGGCGCAGGACCCGCGCCAGCTGGCGGGTATCCGCAATCGGCAGACCGGCCGGCTTCGTCGAGATCAAAGCCAACGCAGGCACCGCGTTCCGCTATCCCACGTTCATGGAGTTGTACTGGCCGGACCAGGGATACTTAAGGGGCAACCCGGATCTCGAGGACGAGCTCTCGTTCGGCTGGGACGCGGGTGTGGCCTTCACGCCCCCGAAGACCAGGATCGAGATCGCGTACTTCCAGAACTACATAGACAACCAGATCATCTACGTGCCGATCTCCGCGTTCACGATACAACCCGTGAACACCTCCAGGGTCAAATCCCAGGGGATCGAGTTCTCCGTCTCGTTCGAGCCGTGGAGATGGCTCGGCATATTCGGAAACTACACCTGGCTTGACGCAAAATACAGATCGAACGGGCAGAGGCTCCCGGGAAGGCCTGATCACAAGGCGAACGCCAGGATCGAGGGCCGCGCGGGGCCTCTGACCCTGTTCGGCAATCTGCAGTATGTGAGCGCATACCCGCTCAACGCGGCGAACACGGTCTCCATCACGCAGCGCACGACGGCCGACGCGGGCGCGACGCTCACATTCGCAAAACACTTCTTCGCCACGCTGGAGGTAAAGGACGTGACGAACGTGCAGATATACGACGCGCGCGGGTTCCCCCTGCCGCGCAGGAGCTACTGGTTCACGATGGGAGCGAAGACATGAATACAATGATGAAGAGACTGGGGATCGCGATCTTACTGGCCCTGCTCTGCGCCTGCGGCAACAGCCAGATCGTTGCGCAGCAGGGCGACCCCAATGCCAGCGCCTCTGCGTACGGCGTTTTTGCGCTCGCGGGAGATTTCCCCGCAGACGTGGTCATACCCGACATCGACGGCATGCGCTCCACCGCGTTCGTGGTCTCCGCGTCGGATCCGGCCGGCGTGATCGCGGTGGACATAGACTCCGACCCCATGGAGCTCTCGCAGGAATTCGCGGGCTTTCTGGCCGCAAACGGATCGGGAATACCTGCGAAACTCCTGATAACGGCGATCGATCAGGCCTATCTGCTAACGTCCAACGCCGTGATTTTGTTCGACCCGCGCAGCGGCCAGATGCGCGACTTTACGAGCGTGATCGAGGAGCTCTCCATAGCCCCAGGGCATCTCAATTCCGACGGCAGCGAAGCAGATATCACGTTAACACCCGTCTACCCGGGCGGAATTGCGATTGTGGGTGATAGGTTATTTGTCTCGAGCGCGAATTACATAAGGACCGAGGCGCCCGCGATTGCGGCCCCAGGCACGATCCAGGTCTTTCAAATCAATCCCGACGGCTCGACCGATCGCATCGACCACATCATCACTACCGGATTCAACCCAACAGGTCTTGCGGCGCGGGGTGACGACCTCATAGTGGTCAACTCCGGCGTAATCAACATCGTGGATTCAGAGGGCCGGCCGCAGACCGACGCGTCGATCGACATCGTGGATCCGGACGCCATGACCGTAACGGCCAACATATTGCTCGGCCCTGTGGCAGCGTCATATCACACACCCGCGATCACAAAGGACGGCTCGCGCGCGTTCGTTGGATCCGCGGCATACGGCCACCTCTACGAGATCGACCTCATAAACCGACAGGTACTGCGCAGCCTGGACAATCCGATAGCCATAACTTCGCAGTCGGACTTCATCAGCGCAGCAGCGCTCTCTGTGGACGACGGCCTCCTCTTTGCGTCGAGCTTTGAGCAGAGCGCCGTATTCCCTGTGGAGCTCACAGAAACAGATCCTGTCGCAGGCGCCCCCTTTGTCATTGGGTTTCCCGCCGGCGTGACGGACGAAAATCCGTCGGGGGCCAACACCGGCGCGGGTCCGATAGCGATTCGCCCCGGCTCGCGCGGCGTTGATTACGACGGCGCAGACCTCTTCGTGTTGACCGGATATCCCGGCATGCTGATGGCGATCGACACCGGTGCTCCTGCGCAGGCGTTCGTCGCGCCTTCAGAGGAAGAGACGGAAGACGACACGCCGGTCCCGGCCCCGCCATCCGGCGCAGACGGAGATGACTGTCAGGGTTTTGCTCAAGCCGTGACATCGGTCACGTACGGCCCGGGCGCAGGTTTCGGCCAGTCATCCATGCCTAACGTGGTGAAGGGCCCGCCGCGCGGCGCAGGCGAGTTATCTGGGAGCCTCCACGTGCTCTCTCTCGGCAAGGGAGGATCGATCGTAATCGATCTCAGCAACTGCCCTGCGATCAACGGTGCGGGCAGCGACTTCATCGTGTTCGAGAACGCATTCTCAATCGGCGGCAATCCATTGGCGCCATACGCGGAATTGGGGACAGTGAGCGCGAGCGCGGACGGGGTGACCTTTGTCGACTTTGCATGCGACTCGGGCAGCTACCCTTACACAGGCTGCGCAGGGTGGCATCCGGTGTATTCGAATCCGAGCAATGGCATTGATCCGTTCGATCCGGCCGTTGCCGGAGGCGAAGCCTTTGACCTTGGAGAGATCGGGCTCGCGAAGGCGCGATACATAAAGATCACGGATGCAGGGACCACAGGGAGCTCCGGCACCACGGCCGGATTCGACCTGGATGCAGTGGCAGTGGTAAACGGAGAGATCGACAACTGACATCACAACAAAAGGAGGAAGAGATGATACCGATTATTATCGCAGGCGTGGCAATCGCAGCGAGCGTGGTGCTGGCAAGCTGCAGTGATGACGAAGGTGCAAAGGACGATTCAGGCGTGCAGGATGCCGCATCCGACGTGGATTCGGATTCGGACGTGGATACGGATACCGACTCGGACACGGACACCGACACCGACGTGGACACCGACACCGACACCTATCCCGAGACCCCGTTCGCGCCCGGGATAAGCCTGTACTCTGAAGCGCCGTGCGCCTTCCCCGCGAGCGTCACGCACAATGCTCTCGACGACCGCCTCTACGTCACCTGCGGCATGCCGGGCGCACTCTGGAAATCGCCGCCGCTGGGCACCGGCGGCGACTGGGCCCAGGCAGGCTCGGTCCCGGGCTATCCCGCGAACCACATGATGATAGACGACCAGCACGCGGTCATCGCGAGGTCCGCGCCCGACGGCTTCACGGTGGTCGATTACACCGACGGTTCGGTGACTCAGGACGTGGATTTCGCGGACATCACGATCACCGACGAGCTCGATCAGCCGCTCGCGTTCACCCCGAACTACCCCGCAGGGCTCTACTTCTTCGAGGCCGGGACCAGGCTCTTCATCGCCACGTCGAACCTGGACAGCGTGGATTACGCCGACCCGTCGCTCACGACCTTTTTCGCAGGCACCGTGCTCTACTTCGACTACAACGGAGACGGGACATTCGACACGACGGCCGCAGGCTCGATAGAGACGTCCGGCGTGAACCCGACCGGCATAGCGGCGATAGGCGCTGCCTCCTTCGCAGTGCTCTCCTCCGGGCCTTACGCACCCAGCGTGGAGAGCGAGGCCGCGATCGACGTCGTTTCGCTGCCTGACCTCGACATGGAATCCGCCTCCCTCGGCTCTATCACGGGCCAGACGTCGCCCGTGATGCCTCTGACGGAAAGCGGGCTCGTCCTCATCGGGGTGCAGAAGCCGGATAACAGGATCATGGGCGTGGACCCGGCCACAGGCGAAACCTTGCTCGACCGCGCGATGCCGGACGTGGAGAACTTCATCTCCAACATCTGCGCACACGGCGACGTCGCGGCCATCTCCGACTTCGGGGCCTTCGGCGAGGGGAGCTCGATACTCTTCGCTCACACCCAGGCCGCAGGATGGCCGGGGATACCGATGACCTCGGTGGCCGGCGGCTCATCAGGCCCCGCGGTCGTGGTGGGCGACACACTATACCAGACCGTGACCGCCAACGACGGGATGTCAGGAAGTATTTGGGAAGCGAACTTGAGCGGGATGGAATAAATCTGCCCCCTCACCCTCCCCTCTCCCTCGAGGGGAGAGGGTCAGGGAGAGGGTGGTCAATGTCGACAATAATGAAGAGCTTCAGACTTGCGACAATTACCTTATTGATTGCATTTTCCCTACCCGTTTGGGCCGAGGCGCCCAGGCGCATCGTCTCGCTCAAGCCCTCGATCACCGACACGGTCTACGCGCTCGGACTGGGAGAGAGGCTGGTCGGCGTAACCAAGTATTGCGATGCGCCGGACGGCGCAAAGAAACCGGAGATCGCGGCCGACTACACTAGGCCGTACACCGAGCGCATCATAGGTCTCAGGCCCGACATCGTCATCGGCTCGGAGGAGAACTCGAGCCGGAGATCGATCGACGCGCTCCGCAGGGCGGGACTTTCCGTGGAGATCTTCCCCTTCACGACGCTGGGGGAGACGCTGGACTCGATCGAAAAGATCTCAGCCGTGCTGGGGGCGCCGGAGCGCGGCAAGAAGCTTCGCGGCGAGATCGAAGGCCGGCTCGATGCGCTCAAGAAACGCTACGGAGACAAAAAACCCGCCAACGCGGTGGTAGTCTGGGGACTCAAGCCGACCATCCTGGCCGGGCCCGGCACATTCATGGACGATGCGATCGCTTACATCGGGCTCACGAACGCGGCGAGGGGCACGAGCGTCAGGTATCCGAAGATAGGGCTCGAGCAACTGATCGCCTTTGATCCGGACATCATCGTAGACCTCTCCATGGACATCAAGCCGGGCTCCGCACAGGAGAGGCCCTGGAGCAATGTCGACTCGATCAAGGCGGTGCGCGAAGGCAGGGTGATCGCCATGGACCCCGGCATGTTCAGGGCCGGCCCCAGGATGCCGAACGCGCTTGAAAAACTCGCGGCCAGGATCTATGGAAATTGAGATGAGATCGCATCTGACATCCAGGCGCTGGATATGGATCAACGCGGGCCTCCTCGCCTTCCTGATCGCGTCGATCGCCTTCGCGCTCTTTCTGGGCTCCGAGGAGGCAAGCCTCCGAGCCGCGCTCTCGGGCGATGAGCGGGCGTACGCGATCATCTTCGTATCCAGGCTCCCGCGCATACTCCTCGCGGCGCTCGTGGGCATGGCGCTGGCCTCCGCAGGGGGCGCATTCCAGGCCCTGCTCAGGAACCAGCTGGCGGATCCGTTCATACTCGGCGTTTCCGGCGGCGCGGCGCTGGGCGCGGTCGCGGCCGTGGGCGCGGGGCTCGGGTTCACTCTGCAATCGATAGCCGCGTTCGGCGGCGCGATCGTCTCGATGCTCGCGATCTTCAACATCGGAAACGCGCGCAGGAGGCTCTCCCCTACCACCCTCCTGCTCACGGGCGTGATCTTCAACGCCTTCTGCTTCGCGCTGATCCTCTTCGTCAACTCGATCGTCACGATGGAAGAGGCGTACCAGATACTCTTCCTCCTGATGGGCAATATCGAACCAATGGGCATGGGCACGATAGCGGTGCTGGCTCTCTGCGTGCTGGGCGGATTCGCGATGCTCTGCGCGTGCTCCTGGCGGATGAATCTGCTCGCCATGGGCGATGCGGACGCCGCGTCCATGGGAGTGAACGTCGCGAGGCTGAGGGCCGTGGTGTTCATCGCAGCGTCGCTGATGGTGGGCGCGGCGGTGGCGGCGAGCGGGCTCATCGGGTTCGTGGGGCTCGCGGTCCCGCACATCATGAGGCTTCTGACCGGAGCGGATCACAGGCTGCTCGTTCCCGCCTCCGGCCTCGCAGGCGCCGCGTTCCTGGTGCTCGCGGACGCCGCAGCCCGCACCCTGCTCATGCACACCGGCTACGCCACGGAGCTGCCTGTAGGCGTGATCACCGCTATGGTCGGCGCCCCGTTGTTCATGATCCTTTTGAGGAGGCAGCAAAAAACGATCTGATGGATACCCTGCTGAAAACCAAAGACGTCGCGTTCGCGTACGGAGGGAATCCGGTCCTCCACGGCGTGAGCGTATCGCTGCGCTGGGGCGAGGTGCTCGGGATCATGGGGCCCAACGGAGCGGGCAAGTCCACCCTGCTCAACGTGATGTCCGGCGTCATGCCGCCCTCTTCCGGAGAGGTCCTGCTGCGCGACCTTTCCCTGAAGGATATCCCCCATCGCGAGCGCGCGCGCAGCATAGCCATCGTGCCTCAGGAGACGCACATCCCGTTTCCATTCACCTCGCTCGAGATCGTGCTCATGGGCCGCTCTCCGTATCTCCCGCGCTTCGGCTTCGAGTCAAAGGAGGACGTGGGCATAGCCATGGAGGCGATGCGCGCGGTCGATTGCAATGAATTCGCCGGACGCGACATCAGGTCGCTCTCGGGCGGCGAGCGCCGCCGCGTTATCATCGCGCGCGCCCTGGCCCAGAACCCCAAGGCGCTGCTGCTCGACGAGCCCACGAGCTTCCTGGACATCAGGCACACATCCGACCTCGCCAAGCTCATGCGCGGCCTGGCAAAGAAGTGCGGCATGGGCGTCGCCTGCGTGATGCACGATCTCAACCTCGCGACCTCGACATGCGACCGCATCGTCCTGCTCAAGGAGGGCCGCGTGGCTGCCGAAGGGGCGCCCTCCGAGGTGATAACGCCGGAGATCATAGAACGCGTGTACGGCGCCCGCATCACCATCGGCCGCGATCCTGATTCAGGCCGCCAATACTGCATCCCCATGCATGAGTGACCGCGCTCCATCACATCTCTAACCAATTGATATATTTATATATTTCACACAGACGCGTTTTTTCCCTTTAAAAATCAGTTTTTGCCGTGTTAGCGTCGCATAATTATTCACCTGCAGGAGAAAGCTGAGTGAACAGGATCGATCAATTTCGAAACGACATCCGCAAGGCGATAGAACTCGCGTCAGGCGGGAATGACTCGGATGTATCCGGCTTCGAAGATCTTATCGAAGCGTTTATCGAAAAACCCAGCATGAGGCTTTATAACCACATTTCCGATAACCTGGGGAAGCGGGGTGTAAACCAGCGACTGAGGCGCGAATTCGATCAGAGGTGGAGACCGTTTCTCTTCATGCCTCCCGGGGAGGTCACAAAGCAATTCGCACAAGTCCCGGCCGCACCGAAGGCTGCACCGAGTTCATCCAAGCCTGTGAAGCCTCTTGCCATAATCGAAGATCTCCCGCCCAAACGCGAGGAACCGGTCAAGATCAAAGAACCGGATGCCCCGAAGATCGATCGAACGAACGAAGCCGTAGAAAAAAACGCCGTGCTACCATTGAGGACCTATTACGAAGAGGTCGACCTCCTCACCCGCACCTTCCAATATCGCGAACCCGCGCCCGCGAATCCGTATGAATTCGGGATGAACGAATACAGGAAGAGCGACCTCAACGCGTTCCTCGACATGTTGAAGAAGGGGAAGATGACGCTGGCCATCGGACGACGAGGCTTCGACATCGACGGCAGCTGGGCAAGATACCTGGAGCGCTCTCTCCTCGACGACCTGCAGCAAACCGTCATGACGGAGCTATCGCAGCCCACGAAGGACGCGTGGCGATCGGAGGTCGAGAGGATAAAGAGAACTTTTTCCGACGATCGGACAGCCGGAATCCTGATACTCAAGTACGGCGATGAATTCATAAACCAGAATGGCGAGGTGATGGACGACAGGATAGACGAGTCGTTCATCCGGTCCCTCCGATCCCATTTTCTCCTCCATCCCAACCCTCATCGTCACATGGCCATCATCGGGACGAACGCCTGGCACTCAGGGAGGAGCACCGGGCACATGTTGGCGCCCCTCCTGAAGCGGCTGTTCGCGGAGGCAGAAGCGCCGATCAGCGGCATGGCGTTGCATTTGATGCAGCTGAACCACAGGCAGGTTGCGGAGATGCTCTGGGGCAGAGGGCATGATCAAAGGCCGGGGTACAATCCGGATGCCGTCGAATACATGATCAGGATCATAGAAAACCATCTGCCGCTGTTGCCGATCTTCATCAAGTACTTGCAAAAGGAAAACCTGAACCCCCTCAACCACAAGGAGTTCGAAAAGTTCGAGAGCCGCATCGCGCTCATCGGCTCCAGGTTGTCGCATCCCCGGCCGGGGTCGCAAACTCTGCTTACGGTGACGACGCGCTCCAAAGGCGTCCCGGATTGGTACAGATCCAGGCTCAACAATCAGACAACGACCTACGGAAGGGTCGCATGCGCCCCATGCGTCTCGCACACGATCTTCAACGTGAACCTCAAAGCCCTCTGATCAGGAAAAATGCAGGATGCCCCGCAGGAGCTCCTTCAGATATCCCCTCGTGAACCGGCCGTTGAACTGAGAGTCGCCGATGCGCAGATAGTTCGGATGCACGATCCTCATTCTCTCCTTCTCGTCGTCCAAGGTCCTTGCGATTCGCGCCAGCATGCCGGGATCGAAATCTCCGTCCTTCTGATAGTGGACGAAGACGTTGCATCCCTCATAGACGCTCTTGTAGGTGCTGAAGAGAGATCCGAACGTGCTCCCCGGATAACGGAAGTTCGTCATCACGATCGGCACGCCGCTGGCCATGGCCTCCATGGAGGACATCCCGAAGGTCGCTTCGTCGCTGAACTGCGACACCAGGTCCGCGCTGGCCATGAGATCCTGCAGCGTAAACGGATACTCACCCGTCGGCTCGTGAGGAATAAAACCCAGGAGATGGACCTTGTCCGCCAAACCCATCTCCTCAGCCATCGCATCGAACGACTCGCGCGTCTCCTTCTCGTCACCGGACCACTTCGTGCGGTGATCGCTCGCCACGGATTCGCCCAGCACCAGCAGATGGATATCGCGATCGATCAACGGCTTGAGGCCGGCGACGAGTTTGAGCGTCATGTCGAGCCTCTTGACGCCTGCAATCCTCGACGGCGAGAGGATCACGACCGCGTCCTTCGGCACGCCGTAAAGCTCGCTCAGGGAATCGCGGACCTTATCGGCCCTGGACCTCATGAGTCTTGCGAATCTCGCCGCCTGATCCTCGCCATCCTCCCTTTCCATGGGCGCAGCGTTCACGCCCGAGACGGAGGGCGACTCATCCCCGGCAAAGAGATTGACCCCCCTTGGAAGGAAAAACGTCCTGTTGATCCCGTACTGTCTGCCGGCGATCACCCCGCCGGCAGGGCTCTCGACGAGGTGGACGACGCCCCGCATGTTGGGATCCAGGTTCGGATGCCTGTCCTGCCAGAGCGCGATCCTGGGAGCCTGACCTTCCGGATCGCGGAAGTAATTGTCGCGGAATATCACGCGCATTTCGCGACCCACGCTCGCAAGCAGGAGCTTGGCGCCCAGTATCGCAGGCATGGCGATTGGATTCTCGAAGACGTTGCCCATCTGGCTGGCGATTACGACCTCGATGCCGGACTCAAAGGCCCACGCGGCTATCTCATGAGCGGAGCGCTCCACCGCCTCGTCATAGCGCATCTGGAGTTCGTCCGCCGAGACTTTTGATTCGGGATCAAAGATGTGCCTTGTTATGGAATCGAAGTGCGTTGCGCGGTCCACTGCGGGCAGGATCGTTTTGACGGCGGCGGACGGCAGAGACGCATCCTCATGGAAGAAGCCGGCGCCTACGAAAATTTTGACGCCCGTGGAGCCCAGGTCATCGGACAACCAGTTGAGCCAGTTCAGGCACTCCCGCGCCGCCCCTCCCGGCCCGAATCCGCCGCGGATGAAACCTACGCCCTCAGGCAGCCCCTCGTGTTCGTCGACGCCGGCCCGCGCCTTGAGAGATCTGCGCCCCGCGACCAACGAGCTGTTGTGGAGGGCCAGCCCGCACCTTATGCGAGCCAGATCATGCACGGCCCGGGTCATCCCCTGTTCCGCAAGCCTGCGAAGCCCGTCCAGCACCATCTGTCCGCGGGTGGGCATCCTGGACTTGCCGGGCGCCCCGCTGGGCTCGCCGCTCTCAAGCCTGCCGAACTCCCTCTCGCCGAGCAGCCGCTCGGAATCGATGACGAGCGTCTGGCCATCGATCCTCACCGGCAGGCCGAACAGATCCCCATTCTCCGCGGCCTGAGCTATTATCTTGGGATGCAACATCCTGGACGATATGTTCTCCAGCACCGACTTCAAGCGCGCCTTGAAAACGCGCTGTTCAACCATGGAGGTCCTCGCCTTATCCACCTTCAAGTTTCTGATGCCGCGCTCAAATTGAAGCTGGGTGAGCAGGAGTATGAGTTGATTCTCCCAATCGGACGGCCAGAGCGAGGGCGAGATCAAGTTCAGCCCGAGCGCCGTGCGCATCCCGTGCTGGAGGTAAGGCTCGCCCAGATCCCTGAGCGCGTCGAGGAACTGAAGGGAGACCGCCCCGCCCACCTCCCAATTCCTCCGCACAAGAGCGATGACCGCGTGCAACCTGAGGTAGGGGTTCTCCTCCGTGAGAAATGAGAGGGCGTAGTTAACTGCCGCAGGGCTCGGGGGCAAAGGAGACTCGAACTCCCTCGGCACCCTCCTGTCCCAGAACATATCTATTGCGGCTTCGTTCGACGGCTCCGTGGAGATCGCATCGACCCCGATCATGTAAAAGAGCGAGGTGTTGCCCATCCAGAGGGCCGGCTCCTCCAGGAGCGCCCGGATATTTATCTCCCCCGACTCGGACGCTTTGTACCATCGATCGCCGATCAGCACCAAGTTGTCGAGCCGACGACCGTGCGAGACCTGAATCCCCTCCAGCGACATCGTCCGGCCCTCTTCGCCGGTGAAGACATAGCCCTCTTTTCTATCCCTGGGATTTTTCGGGGCCGTGCCTATTTTGTATCTGAACACCTCCCTCACGACAGAGCCCCCTGCGTTGAGAGCCAGTTTGTTGTCGCGCGTAAAAGCAGGGGGCGCGCCTACAAGCCTCGCGATGGGAACAACGCCCGGCGCCTGGGGCAAGACAGAGGGCGTCGTCGAAGCCGGAGTCACGGGCCCAGCGGCAGGAGAGAAGATCGTCCCTGGATTAAACGAAATCGAAGTGTTCATCTGATCCGATTATTTCCTGCTGATGTCGAAGACCTTCTCGACCTCGCCCACGAACGTGCGGGTGAGCTCGGGCCATTCGAACTCGCGGACAGCCTCGCGGCCGCGCGCGGCCAGATCCCTCGCGGCAGCGGGATCTGCGATGAGCGAGCGGAAAACCTCCGCGTATCTATCCACCTCTCCATCCTGCATGGGCACCACCACGGCCGCATCGCCCTTGTCCGCTATGTAGGTCGCATACGGGATCATGTCGGAGGCCACCAGGGGCAGCCCCCCTGCGGTCATGTCCATCACCGACATCCCCCAGCCCTCCATGCGCGAGGCGCTGGCCCCGATCGCCGCCCGGAATTGATCGCGCCCCTCGCCGTGCGGCAGGCTGCAGAGCGGCCCCATGCACCTGGCCGGAACCCTGCCGATCAAAAAGACCCGGTCCGAAAGCCCCAGCTCATCTATGCGCGCCTTGATCCCGTCGTACACCCCTGCGCCGTCCCTCATGCCGGTGATGAGCATGATCGTGTCTTTCGGGAGACTCGGCATCACCTCGACGAGAAGGACCTTGCGCTTGGTCTCGTCCATTCGGCTGGCCTCGACGATCACATTCAGGCTCTGCGGATCGCGCCGCATCCTGTCCACCACCTCCGCGGGCACGGTCCTCTCCGGAGGATGGGCCTTCTCCTCGGGGAAGAGATCGGCCCTGCCCTCCATGTAATCGAAGAGGAGCTGGACGTCGGGATGATTCACATTGTCGCGCGGATAAAAGCCTTTGAACTCCGTGCCCGGCGGGAACCTCACCAGCGGCATATCCTCAGGCATACCCAGCCATCGCGTCTGATCCAGTATCTCGGCGGAGGTGTAGGCGATCAACTTCGCCGGCGGCGCGTCCGGATACAGGAGCTGCCCGAGGGCCAGCTGCGCCCCGCCGACCAGCGCCCTCTCCACCAGCTCGCGCATGGAGAAATTCATGGCCATGTACTCCCACCTGCGCGCCTTCTCCTTCAATTTTTTGATAGACTCGTCGGCGTCATCCGACTTGGGCATCTCATCCATGTTTTTCCGCTTGAGGGTCCCTATGGAGTGCGAGGTCCATGCGTGCCTGTTCACGGCATCCAGGCGGCCGGCAAGCTCCGGATCCTCGCTCAGATAGGTCGCGAGGCTTCTGATCACAGTCCTGATAATGCCGCCCGCCATGGGATTGCAAAGCGAAGTGGGGTCGAATCCGAACTTATCGGCTATCCAGCCGGAGAGAACCTCATGCTGCCATCCCCTCACCACGAGCTGGCCGATCACTCCTCCATCCCAGTAGTGGGAGTTGATCCAGGCAACGTGCTCCCAGGGCTTGACCTTGGCGGCGCGCGCCTCCTCAGCTATGAAGTGCGACAGGTTTTGGGCGATGACAGGGAGCTCCGCGAATATCTGCTCCTTGGCGACGAACTCCGGCTCCACGCCCGGGACGAAGACGTAGCGCGCCAGCGGCTCGTTCTCAAAGAAATCCACTCCCCTGCGGTCGCCGAACTTCTCGTATTCGGCGGCTGGCCTGAATGCGCGAGTGGCGATCGTCACCTTGTAGCCCAGAGGCACCAGATTCTCCGCGACCTTGTTGACGTACGTTATCTGGCCGCCGGAGTCGGGGCCGCTCGTGGGCCAACGCGTGTCCGGGCCCGGATAGCCGTGATTCGTGACGAGCAACGCGTGCGGACGCGCCACCGCGAGGAACGCATCGTTCTTTTCCCTGATGTGTTGCGGTTGTGCGGCGACGGCGAGCGAGATCAAAGATGGTCCTGAATAGCCGGAGGCAGAGACGAGGGGAGAGGAGATTGGGCGCATCAGCGATGACAAGTCGGCCTCCAAAAGATGTCGTAACACGCGATGGATCGGCCTTTATGCCGGCGGATGCCTTTACTAGCTCAATCCGCCGCCACCTTCAAGTCTTTTTTCCGCCCGGCCGCACCACGCCGTCGTTTCCGCTCCCCCCGCCCGGCCGCTCAAAAACACAGCTCAGAGGAACACAATAAAATTAGCCTTGTATTTCAGATGGTTGACTGCCATGTGCCGCCCCGCCGCCCCGGCATCCTTCAAAAAAACCACGCAACTTCTACGACAGAGGAGCGATACCATGCCGTGACAGCTGCCGGTCACAGTTGAAACTGACGCAGGAAAGGAAAGATGCCCGGCCCAATATCCAGCATACCCCCGCCTTCCGTGGGAACGGCCGCACTCGCACCCGTGGCAACCGCAGGGGCAGTCAATCCCGGCGCGCTTGTGCCTGCGCAGGATGCGTTCATCGCGAACCAGGGCAAGGCCGGTGCGAGCGGTGTATTGGCTGCTGACCAGCCGCAGAGGAGCTGGCTTCTGGGTCAACTCACAGATAAAGCATTGAAAAAAGAAACCGACGGTCTTCCTCCTCACGAGCCGAGAATCGCAAAATTGCTTTCAGAGAGCAGGTCTGATCGCCTTAGGACTAAATATGGAGATGTCATTCATCATGTGACACATGTGTGGATACCCGCGGGCACTGTCAGCTATCGTAAAGGATTGGTCACCCACCTGTTTGAATGGCACAACCGCTACGTGAATTCCGGGGTGTTTGACGTCACCTCCTCCGAAAAGACCGGCTGGCGATATGCGATCCAGACCAGCGCTGTGAGGCTCGCCGAGGTCTTTGCCGGATATGCGTTCAGCGACGCCTCGGCTGAAGCGAGAAAGACGGCCCTTGACCGGCTTCTCAACAGGGCGAGGTTGGTCGCACATTCCAGATTCGATCACATCTTTCGTCCGGCAGACATCACCCATGCGCTCGCACTCATAATAAATGACGGCTATGGGTTCGAGAGCGCTAAAGAGGCTGTAGTCAACTTTGTCAGCGGAGTGGATTCAGAAGCTGTCGGGGATCTTGTTTCAAGGTGGCGTGACGCCGAGAATTCCTGGGTCGGCCTTTCTAATGCCATGCAGAATCTGGACAAGAAAGGGGGCGGCCGCGATCTCGAGCGACTGGTGGGACTCTTGCGCGCTATCAATCAGGGGCAGGATACGACGTTGGAGGATGTAGGCGGACTTTTTGAAGAGTATGATCGTGATACCCGTTACAGGGGAGCGACATTTAGTGCAACCTCAGATGTACCCTTAAGTCTTGGTGATGCATATTCTGACCCCAAAGATTACGGCGATTGGACTTACTTTCGAACATCGATCTCCAACCTTTTTAAAGGGGTCGACATCTGGCTCGGCATTGTCGGAAACCTTGCAGACCTTGATGCTCCGACTATTCTTGGCAACGGCATTTTCTTCAGCCTTGATTCAGCTAAGGACTACAAGAGGGCATTCGATGGGATAGATCATACCCTGAAGGTCATCAATGAAAACCGCAGGCTCCTTCCCCGGCTCAGCGATTCGTACGAGGACCGCGACATCAGGTTTCTTGCGCACGAACTGTGGGTGAGATGGAATCTGCGTCACGGGGGCGACACGGCGATAGACGCCAGGTCATTCCTGGAATGGATGTCGGTCGAGGCGCAGAAAGTCGTAGCAGATGGCGGACCGCCGCAGGTGGCGGTGATCGGCCAGCGCGATGCCGAGGCCATATCGCTTCCATCTCATGAGGAGGCTGGGCTCGATTCCAAGGCAGTGTGGGTCGCGGGACTTGCGCTCTTCGCCCCTTCTTCAAACTCCTGGCGCTCCTCTATACAGGGCGGTTCGGAAATGCTGGCGGCAATCCTCTCGAGGTCAGCGTTCGAGAAAGAAGGTGTGAGTACTGAGGGGATGAGGAAGAAGGAACTTCTGAGTGCTGCACGTGAAGTTGCGATCGAAGCCCGCGATCACGTAGTGAGGCCCATGCACGTGAAGAGTGCCCTCGCGATGATGACCAATGTCACTCCAACCGATGCGGATTGGGAAGAGATCGAGGAGGACAGCAGCCTCCCCGCAGGGATTCGTGGTGCTCTCGATGTGTGGAGGGAAAGAGATATCACAGCGCCTTCAAATGAGGCTAAAAAGGACAACGTGCTCCAGTCTCAGGCGGAGACAGACCGGCTCTTCTCGGCGACTTCTGATATCAGGGAGCTCTTGCAGAGACTGGGGCC
Organism: bacterium; assembly: GCA_041648665.1. Lineage (NCBI taxonomy): Bacteria > bacterium. The sequence goes on from JBAZOP010000037.1 coordinate 19,012, forward strand.
TGATGCGTTTGCGAACTTGAGAAAGGTGCTGGCCGATTCAGGCGCAGACGACGTCTCCGACGCAGAGGCGACTCTGCTCCTTTGGGAGCTGCTCAGGCGCTCTGGGATGAGCGCATCCGAGGCATCGCTTGTGAACATGGACCAGTTTCCGCAGGCCCTGGCCGCAATCCGCACTGAGGCATCCGATACATTTGGCCGCTATGCCGGCTCATGGATGCGAAGATTCAGACCAAAGAACGGCAACCGCTGATCACCGCCCTGATGATGAAGCAATTATCTACTTTTCCATCACATCAAACTGCTCCAGACAAGAAACGGAATAGAGAGGGATGGAAAGCAATTTGTATTTCAAGGAAGAGCCGTCGGGCAAAATCACGTTGTGATGTTCAAGATTCGGCTTCCCCTCATAAACACGCACGCCGAAATTCGTGCCGCTGCGGTAAAGGTATTGATGCAGCGATTTGAGCGTCCCATGGCTCCCGGCCTTTACCTCCACCGGGATAAGACGTTCGCCTCTTTGCAGCAGAAAATCCAACTCTGAAGTCGTATCCTTTTCTTCCCGAATCCAGAAATACGGCGTCACGCGGTGATGCGCGTCCTTCGCCAACAGTTCTTGCCCCACAAATGCCTCAGCCAATCCGCCGCCAAACGCGGGGTCCATCAACCGTTTTCGAATCTGATCTTCAGTGAGTTTCAAGACATGCGTGCAAAGCCCGATATCAAGGTAAAGCGCTTTCGGCGCCGCCTTGGGCTTTTTGACGAGAGGCGCGGAAGTCCTCGTCGTGGGCCAGACACGTTCGACGAGCATCGCCTCATGGAGAATGGAAAAGGCATTTGAAATATCTCTTGATCGCGTCTGGCCTTCGGAGAGACGCGAATATTTGATGCGCGCGCCGATCTGAAACGGGACACGGTCCCAGACCAATTTGAGATACTCCACTTCGGAGCGCTTCGAGTACTTGGCGAAATCGTCATGGAAAGAGGAGTGCAGCTCATCGTGGACGATCCTGACCTCTTTGATGCTCCCCGTCTCCACATAGCGGCTGACCGCTTCCGGCATCCCGCCCACCGTCATGTAAAGCGCCGTCAATCCCAGAAGCTTTTCGTGGAGAGGCCCTGGAATGGATTTATCAATGCGCCGGCTGCGCATCGCCTCCAGGAGAATCTCCTCGCCCAGCGCTTCAAGGAATTCACCGAACGTCACAGGATACAGATACTGGAATTCGACCCTTCCCACCGGGAACGACCACCCTTCATCCTTCATGCGCACTTCGAGCAGCGAACCGGCTGCTATGACGTGGAGGCCGGGCATCTCTTCATAAAAATATCTGAGGAGCTTGATCGCGGACACCGAGTTCTGAATCTCATCGATAAAGAGCAGAGTCTCGCCCGGAACGATGCGTTGATTGGTCACACCTTCGATGCTTCGAACGACGTCGCGGATATCGGAGACCTCGGTAAAGATGCGGCGAAGGGCGTCCTTCTCCAGGTTCAACTCGATGAAGCTATTGAATTGTCCCGCAAACTGATGCACCAGGGTGGTCTTTCCGGTCTGGCGTGCGCCACGGATGATCAGGGGCTTTCGGTGAGTCCCGTTTTTCCATTCATTTAGTGAGGCCTCCAGATAGCGTCTGAACATGACAAAATATTACCAAAAGATGAGGTTCCTTACAACATAATTATTACTATAGATGAGGTTCTTTCATTTTTCTCAGTCAAGCTGCCTTTGGGCCGCCGCCCCGGCATCCTTCAAAAAAACCACGCAACTTCTACGACAGAGGAGCGATACCATACCGTGACCAGTTCCGGTCATGATTGAAATGAACGACGTTAAAAAAGGAGAGAATATGATGAAGCCGATAATACCTTCCGCCGGTATGACACCTATGATCTCCCCGACGCCCGGCGTCGGCGGCATAGTGGTCGGTGCATCGCCTATCATAGGCGCAGCGCAAACGAGCGGGGTCATGTTCGCCCCCGACCATGGCATGGGTGCGCCGGCGAGCATCGTCGCGCGCGGAGGCGTCGCGCATCCCTGTGAGAATCCGATCTTGAGCAAGCTGTCTCCGGAACGGCTCTCGGATCTCAGGTCTCATGCAACGGCGCTCGTCAACCGCGTCGCCTCGGACCCGATTCGCGAGGACATGCCCGGCATGCTCGGACGGGCCGGCGTGGAACCCAACGGCACCGTGGATTTCTTAAAGCAGCGCGTGGGGAAGATGATCTCGAGCGACAACGAATCCGCGGTCATGATGAAATCGCTGGCAAAGCTCCGCACGCTCATGGACAAGCTCAATCCCGAGCAGATCGAGAAGGAACGCAAGGGCATCGGCGCCTCCATCGTGCGCCTTATCAAGCGCATACCATTTGCCGACGACGTGCTGGCCACGCTCAAGAGCCGATTCACCACGGTGGAAGGTGCGATCGACGATGTCATAGGAGGCCTCAGGATGCAGCGCGAGCAGCTGCAGCGCGACATAGTGCAGTTGGACGAATTCTCAAGGTCCCTGGACGGGAAGCTTGAACAGGTCGCCGAGGCGATCAACATGGGCGAGATAATCAACGAACAGGTGGTCCTCCAGCTGGCTGAAGAGCAGGACCCCTCCAGGTCCCAGGCGCTGACCGAGCTGCGCCGCAGGGTCACCATGCGCATTGAGGATCTCGAAGTCGTGCGCCAGCTCTTCCATCAGTCCAAGCTCTCGGCGATCCAGACCGCGATGAGCAACGACGACCTCGCGGACGCGATCGCGCGCACGGTCAGCACCAGTGAGCTCACGCTGCCGGTGCTGCTGTCGATCCAGGTCGCCATGCATCGCCAGAAGACGGCGCTCAGCGCGCTCGACGCGACAAGGAAGTATCAGGGAGACCTCGTGCTCGCCAACGCGGTGGCCCTCAAGAAGGGGACCGAGGCGGTTGCAAAGGCCGGCTCTGCGCCTACCGTGGAAGTGGATAAGGTGAAACAGGCCTACACAATGCTCATCTCCGCCATCGACGATTCGAGCCAGCGCATGGATCTCCTGGAGAAGGAGGCCCGGGGCACGATCGCGGTGATGCGCGACATGTCCGACAGCCTTGAGCAGCGCCTGGAGAAACTCAGGAATTCGCAGCAAACAAAGGCGCAATTGCCCGACTCATCAATAAGCAAGGGGTTGGGAGAATAGCGGTAAATAAAAATGCCCGGTCCCGTATCCAGCATACCCCCGCCTTCCGTGGGGACGGCCGCACTTGCACCCGTGGCAACCACCCCGGCGCTTCCCGCGACCGGAGCGATAGTCCCTGTCCATGACGCCTTCATAGCCAGACCCGACGGCAGCGCCGCCACCGGCGCGCTGGCGCATATCCAGACGCAGAAGGCCATGGTGATCTCGCATCTCGAGCGCAGGGATACGGCAAGTCTTCGCTTGGTGTCGATTCCCGCATCAATAAACTTTGATACAAGGCACGATTGGGGTGGGCGATTACAGTGGTTCCCCGATATCAACAGGAAGATGTTCAATGGGGCGAAGTGGAGGCTGCTGTATCAGATCCCTCTCCTTTTACCGTTTGTCGTTCGATGTCATGGCGATTTTCCCCGGATCAGCAGGAATATAGATAGCCACAACAGGCTCACGGCCCTTGGCCTCTTTGAGACGTCTCCTTCCGAGGCCACTCGTTGGCGTTTCAGGATACAAAGTGCGGCTGAGGGACTTGCGGCATGGCTGGTCAACAGGGCCTTTTCCAGGGGCGAGAGCGACGACCTGCACAAGGCGGCTGCGCTCGAGAGGCTCCTTCTGCATGCCCGGGCAGGGGCGCTCGACCGCTTTGATCACATCGTCCGTCCCTCTGATATCCCGCCGGCGCTCGCCCGTTTATTGTCCCGAAGTTCGGATCTCACCTCTGAATCGATCCGTCGCATCTGTCTCGAGGTGTTTCGCACCGGCGAGTCCACAGCGGAAGCAGCGGCCCTGTTCGCGACATGGCGCGATGTGGAGGCGGAGAGGGCGAGGTCTCTCAAGCTGGTGCAGAGTCTCAATCATGACAAGGGATTTGGCATCCCGGAGAAATGGCTCGAACCCCTGACTGATTATATCTTGTGCACAGTCGAGGGTGACGCCGCTGCATCAATTCAAAAAATTCTTGGTCAATTCAAACACTACATAAGATTCAACCCGCTTGACGGTTCCAACGCGCCAGAGTTGTTCTTCGGTTTTAAGGCTGTAGAGGCAGTTTATATGCGGGATACTGATCGATATCAGGGTAGAGAGGCAGCGAAGTTGTTCGGCAACAAGACGGACGGGACAGGGGGCGTGATCGCGCTCGGCAAGGGCCTCGTATACGCGCCGGCGAGCAATGAGCATGCTACGGCCCTGGCTGAGATAAACAGCATTGCGTCCGGCCTGGCGGAACGGCGCTGGGGGGAACCGGTCGCTTCCTATAACGATACTGATCACATGCGGCTTGCGCACGAGCTGTGGATGAGGTTGTGGGTGCTCAAGGAGGCCAATTCAGCGCCTCAGGCCTCCGAGTTCGAGCAATGGCTTGTGGAGGAGGCGCAGAGAATCGTTGCAGAGGACGAGGGGGACGCGCCTGCGATCGCGTTGCGGCTCAGCGGCGCCGTGCAGGCCCGGGCCGCGCTTCCACTGAGCGACGATGCGGACATAAAGGCCAAGGCAAGGTGGGTCGCAGGGCTCTCGCTCTTCGAGCCCTCGGCGGAGGGCTTCGGCGCATGGCGCCACTCGATCCAGGGCGGCACGGAGATGCTCGCCTCAATCCTTTCCAGGTACGCATTCGAGACAGACGGAATCAAAACCGAGACAGCGAGAAAACGCGAGATCATGAGCGCCGCGCGCAACGCGGCGATAGAGGCCCGCGATCACGTGATCAGGCCCTCGCACGTGAAGGGCGCGCTCGCGATGATAACGGGAGTCAGCCCGACGGACACAGACTGGAATGAACTCGAAGATAGCGGCGGCCTGTCCATCGGCGTGCGCAGTGCGCTGGATGTGTGGAGAAAGACCGAGATCGCCGTTGCAGCCTCGCCCGCTTCCAAGGGCGAGGGGTTGGTGACCTCGCGTTCAGAGGTCGAGAGGCTCTTTGCAGCGACAAAGGACGTGCGCGCCTTCATGGAGGGGATGGGCGAAGAGGGGCTGGCTTCGGCGCGGCTTGCTCTTTCCGGCTCCGCAGACAGCGCTATTTCCGATGCCGACGTGACGCACCTTCTCTGGGAGGTGCTGAAAGTCTCCGGCGTATCGGCCGATGATGCGATGATCGTCGATGCCGAGAGGCTCCCTGCCGCGTTTGCCAATGCCCGCGAGCAGTCCTCCGAGATTTTCGAGCGCTACTCCGGCGCATGGATGCGAAGATTCAGACCAAAGAGCGGCAACCGCTGATCGCCCGGAGCTTCACTCAAACCACTCGGCCCCGACACACCCTCCATATCGACGGAAAAACAAACTTTACACAGCAATTTTGCGCTGTTAGCTTGGTCCGACCTGAAAGGGGGCGAGATGGCGACCGTGGTGAAAAAAGCGGTGATACCTGCCGGCGGGCTGGGCACGCGTTTCCTGCCTGTCACGAAGTCCGTGCCGAAGGAGCTCCTGCCCATCGGCACCAAGCCCACCCTGCTCATGGTGCTCGAAGAGGCGGTGGCCTCCGGCATCGAGCAGGTGGTGATGATCATCTCCCCGCAGAAAACCCACCTCATGGACTTCTTCGACCCGGACACCTCGTACGTGCGGGAGCTCGCCGCGCGCGGCAAGACGCCGCTGCTCGAGATGCTGACCGAGCTCTTGAAAAACGTGGAGATCGTTCCGATCCAGCAGCTCAAGCCCAGGGGCCTTGGGGATGCGGTGCTCTGCGCCAGCGACGTGGTTCAGGACGAGCCGTTCGTGGTGATATTGCCGGACGTGCTCATCGAAAGCAAAAAACCCTGCTGCCGCCAGCTCATCGAAGCGTTCGAGAAGACCGGCTGTTCGATCTCCGCGACCGAGCACACGCCCCGCGATCAGATCCACCTCTACGGCATATACGACATCTCCCGCTCCGAGGGCCGCATCCACTGGGCAAAGGGGGTGGTGGAGAAGCCCTCTGCGGAGGAGGCGCCCTCCGACCTGTCGGTGGTGGGCCGCTACGTCTTCTCGCCCGAGGTCTTCGAGCTCCTCAAGAAGACCAAGCCCGGCCGCAACGGCGAGATACAGCTCGCTGACGCGATGAACGACCTGGCGCGCATCGGAAAGATGGCGGCATACGAATACGAGGGCAGGCAATTCGACACGGGCGATCCGCTCGGCTTTCTCAAGGCCAACATATACTACAGCTGGAGCAGCGCTCCGGAGGAGCTCACGGCATTCATGGCGGAGATGATCCGCAAATAAAAAAGGGGAGCAGGCAAGATGCACGTATTCACGAGCGACATCCCGAAACACGTGGGCCACGAGGTGACGATCAGGGGCTGGATATACAACCTCCGCTCCTCGGGCAAAATAACGTTCCTGCAGCTGCGCGACGGCATGGGCTTCATCCAGTGCATAGTGCACAGGCCGGACGTCTCCGACGAGATCTGGGAGGACGCGCACAGGCTGACCCTGGAGTCGTCGGCGATCGTCACAGGCAAGATCGCCAAGCACCCCAAGCGCGACGAGTACGAGCTGCACGTCACCGGTATCCACATCGTCCAGATCGCGCCCGAGTACCCGATCGGCAAGAAGGAGCACGGGCCCGACTTCCTGCTCGATCTGCGGCACCTGTGGCTTCGCTCCCAGAAGCAGTGGGCGATCCAGCGCGTGCGCAACACCATCATCAACGCAACCTACGAGTGGTTCGCGGACAACGGCTTCATAAAGATCGACTCGCCGATACTCACCCCGGCCGCGTGCGAGGGCACCTCCACGCTCTTCGAGGTGGACTACTTCGACCTGGGCAAGGCGTATCTCTCCCAGTCCGGCCAGCTCTACATCGAGGCCGCGATAATGAGCCACGGCCGCGTCTTCGACTTCGGGCCGGTCTTCCGCGCGGAGAAATCGAAGACACGCCGCCACCTGACCGAATTCTGGATGATGGACGCGGAGATGGCGTTCTGCGATCACAACGGCAGCATGGAGATCCAGGAGCAGCTCATAAGCCACATCGTGAAGCGCGCGATAGAGCGCAACTGCCAGGAGTTGAACATACTCGAGCGCGACGTGGAGAGGCTCGCGAAGGTCGCGCCCCCGTTCCCGCGCATGACGCACGCCGAGGCGGTGGAGAAGCTGCACAAGCTGGGCAGCGACATAAAGGAGGACGATGATCTTGGCGGCGACGACGAGACGCTCATCACCCGCGACGAGGAGAAACCCCTCTTCATCGAAAAGTACCCGGCCAAGGTGAAGGCGTTCTACATGAAGCGCGACCCTGAGAACGACGACCTGGCGCTCTGCTCGGATCTGCTCGCGCCAGACGGGTTCGGCGAGATCATCGGCGGCTCCCAGCGCGAGGACGACTACGACACTCTCGTGCGCCGCCTGGATGAGAACAAGCTGCCGCGACGGGCCTTCGAATGGTACCTCGACCTCAGAAAATACGGCAGCGTCCCGCACGCCGGATTCGGCTACGGGCTGGAGAGGCTCACCGGATGGATCTGCGGCGTGACGCACATCCGCGAGACGATCCCCTTCCCGAGGCTCATCACGCGGCTCACCCCCTAAAAGGCTTCCATGTCGCACAACCGTCTCACTCTGTTGTCTTTAGCCCTCATGGCGACGATCCTCTGCTCGGCTTCGTACGCCCGTGCGGATGAGCGTTCGCCAAAGCGCGATCTGCGCTACGACCTGAGGCTCGACCTCGCCGCCACCTCGATCGCCACCGCAGGCTGGATACTGACCAGTGCGCTCCAGGACGAGATGGCGCCCGCAGGCTGCAGGTGGTGTTCGGTGGACTCGTTCGACAGCTGGGGGCATGACAACATAAAGTGGTCTAGCATCAAGACGGCCGATTACGCGAGCCACGCGTTGGCCTACGGGCTCGCGCCCGCCCTGGCCTTCGGCCTGGACGCCCTGGCGGCGAATGCGGACGATGCGATCGACGGATTCTGGGTCGACGCGCTCGTCATAGCCGAGGCCGCCGCGATCTCCTCGTTCGCCACGCAGATCGTGCAGATATCCGCAGGCCGCCAGAGGCCGTACGCACACTACGGGACAGGGGGCTCGAGCGGCCCCTCCGACAACACGTCGTTCTACTCCGGCCACACCAGCCTCGCGTTCTCGCTCGCCGTGGCGAGCGGGACCGTGGCCAGCATGCGCGGCTACACCATGGCGCCGTGGATCTGGGGCGCGGGACTCGCCGTCGCAGCGACCACGGGCTACCTGAGGCTGGCCGCGGACAAACATTACATGACCGACGTCATCGCGGGCGCGGCCATCGGCTCGGCCGTGGGGTTCGCCCTTCCCTACCTCTTCCACAGGCCGAAGGAGAGCGGCTCGGACAAACTCCTTCTCACCGCGACCCCCTCGTCGGGCGGAGGCATGCTTGCGGTGAGCGGAAGATGGTGATATGGAGGTGATCATGAACGAACAAATACAAAATTCAGGGCGCAACATCCTCATCGCCGCCATCGTCGCCATAGGGATCATCGGCGGCGGATTTTTCGCGGGCAACGGCTTCTACAGGAGCCGCATGGCCGACCGCTACGTCACGGTCAAGGGGCTCTCGGAAAAAGACGTGAGCGCCGACCTCGCGGTCTGGAATCTCAAGATCGCGGCGACCGGGGACGAGCTGTCGTCGGTCCAGGACAAGGTCGAGATCGACCACGCCGAGCTCATGGCATTCCTCGAGAAGAGCGGAATTCCCAAGGAGGAGATCAGCGCAAGGCAGGTGAGCGTCACCGACCTCATGGCCCAGCAATACAGATCGGAGCGCGCAGGCGAGAGCCGCTTCATCATCACCTCTTCGGTCACGGTGCGCTCGAACGACGTGAACAAGATGAGGGAGCTCGCGGGCCGCACGGGCGAGATCATAAGAAAAGGGCTGGTGCTGGCCGACGACACGGGCCCATCCTACATCTTCACCAAGCTCAACGAGATCAAACCGGCGATGATCGCCGAGGCCACGAAGAACGCGCGCAGCGCGGCCGAGCAATTCGCAGCGGATTCGGGCAGCAGGGTCGGCAAGATCCGCCGCGCCTACCAGGGCGTCTTCTCCATCGAGGCGCGCGACGGATCGTCAATCCCATCGGACGGCTACATGGGGGACGCCAACTCGCGCGCGATCGACAAGAAGGTCCGCGTGGTCTCCACCGTGGATTATTATCTGGCGAACTGATCCCTACGAAGCGCCCGCCCTCTTCATCACCTTGTAGAAATACCCCTGGCTGACGCGGAGGTTCGCGATCGCGTCCTTTGCCCTGCCCCCTGCGGCGACGAGCGCGGCCGAGAAGACGAGGGGGAGGTAGTCTTCCAGCTTCATGCCGCGCGTGTAGTTGAACGGCCCGGCGTACGCCGAGCACCCTTTGTCCTTCAGCCCGTATCTCTTGATCCTGCTGTAGAGCGTGGCAGGGGCGATGCACAGTTCGATTGCCGCCCTGTGCGCCTTGAACCCGTTCGCAGCGAGACACTTGGCGATGATCGCCATCTCGTAGTCGGCCCAGGACTTGCTCCGATCATATTCGTTGCGCGCGTCGACCCTCGCCCTCTCCCTGCCTGCGCCCGCTGCCGGGGGAACCGCCGGGCCTGCGACGGGCGATGCGGCCGGAGGCGCTGCGAAGGCCGCCCAGGACTTTGCGATCGGATGATTCTGCGGTATCGCGCGCTCGTCGATCAGATCTCCCTCCACAAGCGCCACGCTCACCTTGATCAGGTTCTCCAACTCCCTCACGTTTCCGGGCCACGGGTACTCGAGAAGCCTCTTCATGAGACCCGGCGAGACCTTGAGGTTGCCGGCCGGCGCAGCCTCGACGACGAATCGCTCCACCAGGAGGGCCACGTCCTCCGGCCTCTCCCGGAGCGGCGGTATCTCTATCTTCATCTGGCACAGGCGGTAGTAGAGGTCCTCCCTGAAGCCCCCGGCCTTCATGAGCTCCTCTATGTCTCGGTTGGAGGCGGCGATGAGCCTTATGTCCACCGGCCTCGGCTTCGTCTCGCCCACGCGCGTGCACTCCCTCTCCTGCAGCACACGCAGGAGTTTCACCTGCAGCTCCGGCGCCAACTCCCCCACCTCGTCGAGGAAGAGCGTGCCGCCGTTCGCCCCCTCGATCAGCCCGGGTTTGTCGCGGGCCGCCCCGGTGAATGCGCCCGCCTTGTACCCGAAGAGCTCCGACTCGATCAGCGTGGAGGGGATCGCGCCGCAGTTGATGGCGACGAAGCGGGCGGAGCTCCTCCTGGAATGGTTGGAGTGCAGCGCCCTCGCGATCAGCTCTTTCCCGGTGCCGGATTCGCCGCAGATGAACACGGACAGCTCGGTATCGGCGACCTTGTCCAGGACCCTGAGGATTTTCTGCATGGCCGGACTCCTGGAGGCTATGACGCCGTAGTCGAATCTGAACGAGTCGGACCTTTCCTTGAGCATCTCCTGATAGCGATCGGCGAGGCGCGACGCCTCCGCCAGCTCGTTCGAGAGCGATTTTTCCTTCTCCTCCGACCGCGCCAGGAGCCTCGCCGTCTCGATCGCAAGCCCCACCTGATCCGTGAAGGCGTCGAGCAGTCTGAAGTCGGCCGAGGCGAACGCGCCGGCGCGATGCCTGTCCTCGAGATACAGCGCGCCCACCACGCTCCCGCGCGCGCGGATCGGCAGGCAGAGGATCGAGCGGAGCGAGTGCGCCAGTATCGAAACCTCCTTCGCGAACCTGGAATCGGACATGGCGTCGTCCGTGCGGATCGGCCTGCCCTCCTCTATCGCCTGTCTTGCGAGGGTGCGGCTCAGCACCATCTCCTCCTCTTTGCCGCTGAGGTTGCGCACTGCCGCGACTCGGATATCCCCGGAGGAATCGAGCATGAGGACCGCCCCCGCACCGGCGCCGGAGAGCTCCAGCGCATAGAAGAGCACCGTCTTGAGCACGTAATCCAGGTCGTGCTCGGCCGAGATGAGTTTGTTGATCTCCAGTATTCGCTCGTAGTGGTTGTGCGGTGCAGAAGGCTGAGGCTGAGGCTGAAGTTGCGGTTGAGATTGCGGCTGAGGCTCCGCTGCAGGACCTGCCTTTGACTTGAGATCGATCAGCGTCTTTTTCTCCGCATCGGTAGAGGCCATCGCCTCGATCATGTCGAGGAGGTCCGAGAATTCCCCCTTGCGCCCCTGGGCGCGCGCCACCTCCGCCATCGTGGAGAGGATCCAGAAGCGCTGCGGGGCCGCCTGCGCCACCTGAAACGCGATGCCGCGCGCCTCGTCCAGCCTCATGCGCGCCTCGTCGAGGCGGCCAGCCTCCCTCGATATGTCGCCCATCTCCAAAAGTCCGCGCGAGAGCGCCGCCCAATCCGCAGCCGTCTTCTCCGGCAGGCTCCTCAGATACTCCACCGCAGGGACGAGGTGATCGAACGCCGCGTCGGGCCTGTGGCGCGAGGACTCCA
>JBAZOP010000038.1 GCA_041648665.1 bacterium
CCTGGTCTGGCGCTCCCACTTCTTGAGCGCCTTCTCGAGCAGCGGCTGGTTCATGGACCACAGGAGCGCGTTCTCCCCTTCCATCTTCTGCTCTGCGAAGAGCCGATATCCCAGGGAATACGTCTGGAACCCGGTCTCGTCAGGCCCGCCCCACACGATGAAGGTCGCAGGCTCCTGTATGTGCAGCCTCACCGGATTGTCGGGATCGAATTCGGTCCTCAAGAAACCCACTATGTTGAGGTTGAGCCTGATGCACCAGATCGGCTCGGTGAGCCCCTTCATCACGAGCATGAGCTCGTCCAGAAAGGTCATCTGATTGAGGTTGTCCTTCTGCACCTGTTTTTTGGCGCCCGTCGTGGTGATCTCCATGTTGTCCGGGACCACGAGCCCGAAGAAGGAGCGGAGGAAATTGAAGATCTGCTCGAAGAACCAGACGTTGGACTGCTCCGCGTTCATGCGGGTGAAGTCGACATTCGGGTTGAAACCCCAGCTGCCCACGACCTGGCCGCGGATCGTCTTCTCGTCCAGGAAGTCGTCCAGCCCGGTCGGCATGATCACGTTGTTTCTGGCCTTGTTCGCTGTCATGAAGGGCATGGTATCCCAAAGCGAGGCCGGCTGTCCAGCAAAGGCGCTCACCCTCAAACGATCGGGGCGCCTCATTATCCAATTCGTTGAAAACCCTTGGCATTTTTTACATCGTGCACTAATGTCGCCCTGTATTTGGTATCGGCAGGAGATGGGGGGAATCATGAATACTTTGCACCGCACTTTTATGGGCGTGCTGGCCTGCTCATTCGCCTCGCTCATTTCGTTCTACGGCACGCAGGGATATGCAGCGGACGAAGTCTTGCCTCCTCCGGAAGGCGCCTCCTCGATCGAGGAGGAACTCTACTTCAAGACCGAGGAGATCGTCACAGGACCTGGGAAGAGAGCGATGAAGGCCGAGGAGGCGCCGGCCAACGTGTTCGTCATCACCAACGAGGACATAGTCCAATCCGGCCAGACCAGCCTGGCCGAGGTTTTGCGCCGCGTGCCCGGCATGGATGCGATATACATATCCAGCGGCGAGAGCCAGGTCTCCATGCGAGGATTCGCCGGCCCGATCATCGACGGCACGAGGATGGCGGTGCTCATCGACGGCCGTCTCTTCCAGCACGAGTTCATCAGCGGCATCCTTTGGCAGCAGATCCCCGTGCCGCTCGACGACATCAAACAGATCGAGGTGATCGCAGGACCGATGTCATCGCTCTACGGCAACAAGGCGATGCTCGGCATCATAAACATCGTCACGTACGAGCCCGAGGAGACGAGGACCAAGATCGAGGCCGGAGGGGGCAGTTACTGGCTGGGCAAAGGAGACTTCGTGCACGCCCAGAGCTTCGACGCCGCTAAAAAATACTGGTACAAGATCACGGGCCACTACCTGCGTTACAACGACTTCACCGATTGGCGAGGGACGGGAAAACAGAAGGCTGAGGAGGATCTGGCGGTAACCGGAAAATTCCTCGCAAAGCCCGTGGACGGGACCAAGGCGTGGCTAAACGCGGGGGCCTCCCAATCAAACGGCCTCGCGTCCTTCGGCCCCCTGCTCAGCGGAAACGAGCGCAGGGTGTTCGTGGACGGCAACTTCGAGCAGGACATGGGGGAGTGGGGTCAGTTCAACCTCAAGTCCTACTGGGAAAGGCACTACCTCGAGGTCCCCGATTTCCCGGGGCTCGGGACCCTGGAGATCGACAACGTTGAGGCTGAGGCCAGACACAACATCTCCTTCGATATCACCTCGGACATCGAGAACACGCTCACCTATGGATTCGACTATCGCTACGGCGACATCAGCAACGCTCCGGTGCAATCGCTCAACGACATCGGCGGCTACCTGCAGGACGAGTTCCGCTTCTACGACAAGGTGATCTTAAACGGCGGCGTGCGCGTCGACTATCAAAAGGAGTTCATAGGGCTCAACGTCGCGGCCCACGGCAGCGTGGTGTGGCTGCCGCATCCCAAATACACCTTGAAAGCGGGCTTTGGCTCGGCCTTCAACAACCCCAACTATCTCCATTTTTACACGAATTTGCTCCAGCCGCTGGTCAATCCCGCGGTCGGCACCCTGGTCGGAAACACCGACATCAAGGCCGAGGAGATCCTCTACCTGGACGTGGGCAACACCATACGTCCCATCGACAGGCTCACGCTGCACGCCAATTTCTTCTACTACAGGATGAACAACCTGATCACCCCCACAGTCTCCCTGGCGCCCCCCACGGCGCAGTTTCAAAACGACGGCGGCGCCGAGGCGATCGGCGGCGAGATCAGGGCGGAGGGACAGATAGCCAAGTGGCTCGAGGGCTACGGGCAATGGGCCTATGAAAAGTTCAATGCCATAAACGGCAACGCCAACCCGACCCCCAACCTGGGCAACCCGAAGAATAAGGTCGGCGCAGGCCTCAGGGGAAAGTGGTTCGACGGCAGGTTCACGGCCAACGTGGATTTCGAGTACACCATGCACTACTACCGCCAGAACGGGGCGATAAACTTCAATTTCATCCCCGTGGAGCGGATCGACGACTTCTATATGCTGAACGCCAGGGTCGCATACTGGCCTATAAAGAACCACCTTGAGCTGGCGGTCGCAGCGAACAATATCCTAGACGACAATTCGGCGCAGACGCCGCTGTTCGATCCGACCTTCGGCTTCGTGCTCGCCGAGAGGCCGACGTTCAACGTCTGGGGATCGATAAGGTACGTATTCTAGGGAGTGCGATGAAGAGGCAGGCGTTCTACATCCCTGTGCTGATGCTCGCCGTTGCGATTCTGCTGGCGCCTCGACCCGCGCCGGCGCAGAATGCGTGCGTGATCCTCTCCAGCACGGCACAGCCGTTCAAGGAGGCCAAAGAGGGCTTCAGAAAAGGATTCGGCGGCACCGTCGAGGAGATCGTCATGCCCCCGGAGCCGGCGAGGGCGAGCGAGATCGTGGCAAGCATAACCGCAAAGTCATGCAAGGTGGTGATCCCCATGGGATCCGCGGCGCTCAAGTTCCTAAGACTCAGGGTCTCCGACATGCCGATCGTCTTTGCGATGACCCTGTCGCCTGCAGCCATAAAATCAGAAGGGCTCAACATGACCGGCGTATACCTGGAGCCTTCGCCCGGGATGCAGTTGGCCTCCATCCGCAAAGTCCTGCCTGCCGCGAGGAGGGTGGGCGTCCTCTACTCATCCCCCAGCGAATACCTGTCGATGCTCGAACGCAACGCAGGCGGCGCCGGGCTGGAGATAGTGGCGGTTAGGGCGCCCAAGATCGGCGACGCGGTCCGCGAAGCGGAATCGCTCGTCAAAAGGAGCGACCTGCTCCTCATGATACCCGACGTGGTGACCTCCACCCACGAAGTCTTCAAGTCCATCCTCCTATCATCCCTCAGCGGGAACATCCCCATCTTCGCGCTCGCGGAGAAACACGTGGAGGCCGGAGCCCTCGCGGCCCTCGCCACGGACTACGAAAGCAACGGAGCCCAGGCGGCCGTCATGGCGCGCAGAGTCGCAGCCGGAGCATCCGCATCATCGATAAAACCGGATTACTCCAACAAGGCCGGTCTGGTCCTTAATCTCAAGGTCGCCGCAAAGCTGGGCATCGTCGTGCCGGAGGCGGCGATAAACGAGGCGATAGAGATCTATCGCTGACACCGAGGAGGCTTGTTGAAAGTAGGACTTCTGAAAAACATCTCGAACAAGTTCGTCTTCGCGATCGTCTCCATCGTGCTGTCCCTCACCGCAGTCTTCATCACCTACTTCACGATCCACAACCGCAATTCGCTGGAGGGGTTCCAGAAATCGGTCGGCATCTCCCTCGTCCAGAGCATGGCCGAGAGCTCAAGGCTGGGCCTGATCTCTTCCGATCCGATCTATCTGGAGCAGCCCTTCTCGATCGCGATGAACAACCCGGACGTCGAGTTCATCGCCGCCTACGACAAAAACGGGTCGCTCATAAGCAAGACCTCGCGCAGTGAAGCCGACCTCGTGCTCACCGGCGCCATCATCGCCCGGATCGAATCCGCAAAAGGCCCATTCGCAGGCGAGAGGACCGCCGTCGCAGGCGATGAGGTGGACGATTTCTTTTCCCCGGTTTTTTCCGAATATGAGTTCGACACGGAAACGGAGGAGCTGCTCGTACTGAAAAAGGAATACGCTCCGGAAACCATAGGCCGGAGGATCGGAGCCATAAGGATAGGAATGTCCCGCAAGAGGATCGACGCGGCGGAGGGCGCGGCGTTCCTGGTCTCCGCCGCCATGGGCATCACCGCAGCCATATTCGCCATAGCGATCTCCCTTCTCATAGCGAGCCGCATCACGAAACCGCTCAAGGCACTCGAACAGGGAACGAAAAGCGTCATAATGGGCAAGCTCGACGTCAGCGTGCCGATAACCTCGGACGACGAACTGGGCTCGGTCGCCGGCGCCTTCAACAAGATGACCGCCGCCCTGAGGGAGACCACCGTGTCGAAGGATTTCATGGACGGCATCGTGGAGTCCATGAACGAGGCGATGGTCGTGCTGGACAACGACCGCAGCATCACCACCTTCAACTCCGCAGCCGAGAAGATGCTGGGTTTCAACGTCGACGAGCTGAAAGGGCTTTCGGTGGACTCCATCTTCTACGACCCCGAGAATCATCCGGTCGACGGGGGGAGATGGCAGGCCATCATGGCGAATCTCCTCTCCAACGCCCAAACCGAATTCAGGACAAAGGAAGGCCACCGAGTCCCCGTCACCATCTCGACCGCTCCGATGAAGGACAAGGAAGGCGCGGCCCACGGCGTCGTCCTGGTGGCGCGCGACATGAGCGAAGTATATTCGCTGCTCGATCAGCTGAAGGTTCACACCGCCGAGCTGGAGAATTATCAATCGGTCCTCTTCAGCATGCTGGAAGACAACGAGCGAGCACGCGCCGAAACGGAGTCCGAAAGAGCGAAGACAGTGGCGGCGGTCGAGTCGATGGCCGACGGCCTCGTGATATTCGATCTGTCCGGCAAGGTGCTCATCATGAACCGAGCCTCGCGCGCGATGTTGGGTTTTGAAGAAGACACGGAGGCCACGGCCGAAGGCATACGCGCCGTGATAGGCGACGCCTTCGATCCGCTGATATCGAACGCCGAGAGCCTCGCCGCAGAGCACTTCGCATGCGAGCTGACGCTGGGCGCCGAGAGAAAGAGGGCCATAAGGATAGAGGGACTTCCGGTCACAAAGGGAGGCGAACGCATCGGATCGATCCTCGTGATGAGGGACGTGACCAAGCAGCGCGAGCTGGATCAGGCCAAGTACGAGCTGATCAGCAACGTCTCCCACGAGCTTAGGACTCCGCTCGCCATAATAAGCAACGTGATATCGAACGCCCTGATCGGCGTGTCGGGCGAGCTCGACGAGAGGCTCCGGACGAACCTGGAGATGTGCGGCTCCAACACGCGCAGGCTCACGAACATAATAGACAAGCTCCTCAACATGGCCTCCATGGACAAGGGCGATATATCGATAAAACGAGAGATGACCGACCTGTCGGCCATACTGAAGGATATAAGCGCCTCCTTCGAGCAGGAGGCGCGGATCAAGGGAATTTCGATGAGCCTCAATATCCCGAAGGCGCCCATCACGGCGTTCCTCGACGCAAAGGCGATCGGAAACGTGCTCTTGAACCTGATCTCCAACGCGATCAGATTCACCGAAAAGGGTTCCGTGACGGTGGAGGCAGGCGTCAAAGGAAGCTTCGTGGAGATATCCGTCAGCGACACCGGCATCGGCATCCCGAAGGACGAGCAGAGCCTGATATTCGATTCATTCCATCAGATCGGCAGGACGTACGGCCCCGGCGAAAAGGGGGTGGGCCTGGGCCTCGCGATCTCACGAAAACTGATCGAGCAGCACGGAGGTTCGATCAGCGTCATGAGCGCTCCGGGCAAGGGCACCCGGTTCACGATCCTCCTGCCCATAGGAGAATAGAATGTCCAAGAACAAGAAAAAGATACTCATCGTCGACGACGAGATCGATTTCACCAACTCAACGTCCCACAGGCTCAATTTCGAAGGGTACGATACGATAGAAGCCATGAACGCCGAGGAGGCGATGGCCATCCTGGAGAAGACGGTCCCGGACATCATCCTGCTGGACGTGATGATGCCGGGCATGACCGGAGTTCAGTTCTTCGAACAGCTGAGGAAAGACGCCCGCTTCAAAGACATACCCGTGATCTTCCTCACCGTCTGGGACCGTCTCGTCTCCTCAGACTCCCACGGCGCCAAAGAAAAGGCCGTGCTGGTCACCAAGCCGTTCGAGTTCGACACGCTCCTCAAAACGATAAGAGAGATGATTTCATCATAGCGGGATCGAGGCGTAGACGAAGGCAAGGATGTCCTGCGGAAATATCCCGAATATAGCGACGGCGAGAGCTGCAGCCAACATGACGCCCACGAGGATGCTCGCGCCCCTCGACCCGTCCCCCTCCCGCGAGGAGGAGAGAGAAGCGGGCTGGTCCCTGAAATACATCGCGCTCACAGGCCTCAGCACGCACAAGAGCATGACGGCCATGCCCGCCGCGGCGACCGCGACAAGGGCCACGTCCCCTGCCCTGGCCATGGATATCATCAGATAGAACCTGCCCATGAAACCGATCGTGGGCGGAAGCCCCGCGAGCGAGAAGAGAAACAGCGAGAACGCGGCTGCAGACCACGGTTTCGTCCTGGCCAGGCCGCACAGGTGCCTCTGGTCTAGCGGCTCGCCCGGCCGGAATCCCAGCGCGACCAACGCCGCGAACGCGCCGATCATTGAGACGGAGTAGGAGACGAGGCTGAATATCAGCGCCCGCGTCATCACTGCATGCGCGTGGGCCAAAGAGGGCAGCGCAGCCAGCAGGAACCCGCCGTCGGCTATGGAGAGCCAGCAGAGCATCCTCTTGATGCTCTCCTGCCGCATCGCCGCCAACGCGCCCCACAGGATCGTCGCGGCCGCGATGACGGAGGCCATGCCGTGCCACAGCGCGCCGCCCGGCACCGCCACCGCGGACGCGAGCCTGAGAAACGCAATGAAGGCGGCCGCCTTCGCGGCTGTGGCGATGAGGAGGGTGATCGGGGTCGGCGATCCGTCCAGCGCATCCGGCGCCCACGCGTGGAACGGGACCGCCGCCACCTTGAGCGCGAGCCCCGCGAAGACCATGGCTATCCCGAAGAGGAATACACCCCTCCCCTCGCCGCTGAGGACGTATTCGAACCTCTGCGCTATCGTGGCGAGAGAGGTGCTGCCGAGGCTCCCGAATATGAACGCGAGCCCCATGCAATAAAACGCGGCGGCGAACGCGCTCATCATGAAGAACTTGAGAGAACCCTCGATCGATTGCGGCCGCTCGCGGAGGAAACCGGCGAGCGCATAGAGCGCGATGGACATGGACTCCATGGCGATGAGTATGGCGATGAGGTCGCCGGCAAAGACCAGGGCGCACATCCCCATGACCGAGAGCAGGATGAGGCCGTAGAAACCGGACCTCTTCTCGCCGTGCGCGGCGAGATAGGGCTGGGATATCAGCACCGAGCACATCGCCGCGGCGCATATTATCATCATCCCGGCTATGGCCAGCCTGTCCGTCAAAAGCGCCTGGACTTCGGTCGCCGCAACCCGCGGCCATATGAACCAGGCCAGCGCCATCGCCGCGGCGATGGCCGCGATCACGATGAAGCGCTCCGCCGACAGAAACGCGCCCTTTTTAGCAGCCTCACTCATCCGTAGCTCCACTGCCCTCCGATTCGCCGCCTGCATCCGGCGACGCCGGTATTATCATCTCGACCCTCTTCGCGAGCTTCACGAAGGCGTCCGCGGATCCGCCGACCTTCTCCATGACCGGCTGCGGCCATACGCCGAGGAGCACGACGACGGCGATGATCGGCAATATGGCCGATGCCTCGGAGGCGCGCACGTCCACGGGGCGCTTGTCGGCCGGAGCCTTCGAGTGGCCGAAGACGGCCCCCGCGGTCATGCGCGCCATGGCGATAGCAAAGAGCGCAAGACCTGCGAGCGCCGCGACCGCGAATCCGGTCCTGGCCTGGAACGCGCCCATGAGGAGCTGAAATTGCGCCGAGAAACCGGCCAGGCCGGGGATCCCGGCCGCCGCCGCCGCGAGCACCGCAAGCGCCAAAGCCATGGCAGGCATCGCCCTGCCGAGCCCGCTTATCCCGCCTACGTCGCAGGTCCCGAACCTCGCCTTGAGCATTCCCGCCGTCGCGTAGAGTGCGGCGCATATCAGCGCCTGCACCGCCGCGAGCGTCATCGCGCCTGCGGCCGCCTGGCCCTGCAGCGAGAAGAGGCCGACCATCACAACCCCCATCTGGGAGATCGACGCGGCCGCGACTATCCTCCGCATGTCGCGCTCGGACATCGCGAGCATCGCGCCCATGAATATCTGGGCCGTGAAAAGCACGAGCATCGTCTTGCCGGAGACGGCCACGGCTACCGGGGCGAGCGGCATGGCGATCCTGAAGAACCCGTACGCAGCCGCGACCAGCATCGCGGAACCGGGGATCATCGCGCAGGAGGCAGGGGTCTCTTCGCAGAAGTCAGCGAGCCAGGTGTGCAGCCCGATGATCGGGACGAATATGCCGAATGACAGCGCCAGCGCCCCGAAGAGCCACGCCTGCTCCTTGATCGAAAAACGCTGCGCCATCCAGTCCACGAAGCAGAAAGACTCGGCGCTCCCGCCAGCATAGGCGAAGGCGGCCAGCATCACCCCACCGCTCACGGCCGCAAAGGCCGCATACTTGAACGACGTCTTGATCCTGGACGGCCCGCCCCACATGCCGGCGATGAAACACGCGCAGATGGTCGCAAGATTCCAGAAGAGGAAGAACAGGAACGCGTCGATCGCCGCAAAGAGGCCGATCAGTCCCGCCTCCGCGAGCAGGGCCAGGGCGCCGAACATCTTTCGCCGCGGACCTGTCTCCTGCCATGAGACGACTATCGCGCAGGTGCAGATGAGCGAGACAACGCAAGCCATCATGGCGGAGACCCCGTCGAACCCCACCCTGTAATAGATCCCGAGGGACGGTATCCAGCTCCTGAGATCGGCCTGCTCGATCTCGCCCGCGGCGCCGACCTTCGCGAACAGCGCGACGCAGAAGACGAGGCAGACGAAGGAGGCTGCGACCGCGATCATCCTGCCAAGATTCGGCATGCGCCTCGGCACGACGACCAGGGCCAGCGCGCCCACGAGCGGCGAGATGATCGCAGCGTTGATCAACGGCACTTCCAAAAGACCTCCCGTCACAGCGCCACGAGCGCGATTATCGCTATGGCGCCGATGAGGAAATAGAGCATGTAATGATAGAGCACGCCGGTCTGCGCAGCCTGCGCCAGCGCCGCGACCAGCCCCAGGGACCTGGCCGCCCCGTCCGTCGCTATGCCGTCGACCGCGGTCCTGTCGATCCCCTGCCTCACGATCACGTTGGAGAACCACATGAACGGCTTCACGAGGATGAAGGAATAAATTTCGTCAAAGAAATATCCGCGCGAGACCAGGACCGTGATCGGCTTGATCCTTCTCGCCACCCGCGCCGCCCAGTCCCTCTTCTGGGCGTAGATGAGCCAACCCAGCACGGCGAAGTGCGCCGACCACAGGAGCGAGACGGCGGCCAGCACGATCCAGTTTCCGCACGCCCCATCGACCGAAGCCCTGCCCACCTCGGAGGGGATTATCCCGCCGAGCCAGACGCCTATCCTGTCCTGGCCGTGGAAACACTGCGGGACGCCCAGGAACCCGGCCGCCGCGACCAGCGTCATGAGTATCATCGACGCCAGCACCATGCTCATCGTGGGCTCCGTCACCCTCTTGTACTTCGCGGCGCCAAGCGCGCTATCTCCGAAGAACATCGCGCCGGCCGCCCTGAATATGTAGAAGGCCCCGATCCCCAGGGTCGCGAACCCGCACACCCATAGCAGGACTTGTCCCCTCTCGAACGCCTCGCCCAGTATCGACTGCACGCTCATGAAACCGGAGAGCGGCGCTATCCCGGCGAGAGCCGCCGCCGAGATCACGAACGCCCATCCGGTGACCGGCATCCGCCTCTTTAAGCCCCCCATCGCCATGATGTCGCACTCGCCCGACGTGGCCTTGATGGCGCTGCCCGCGGCCAGTATCAGCAGACACTTGAAGAGCGCGTGCGTGATGAGGTGGAAGGCGGCGCCGATGAAGGCCCCTATGCCCACCGCCAGATACATGAGCCCGAATTGGGACGCGGTGGAGAAAGCGAGTATCTTCCTGATGTCCCTCTCAGCCAGCGCCATGGTCGCGGCGATTATCGCGCTCGCCGCGCCGATGGCCCCCACGACGAGCATTGCGGTGTGCGAGAGGGTGAAGATGAAGTTGAGCCTGATCACGAAATACAGCCCAAGCGCCGCGGTCGTCACGGTGCTCATGAGCGCAAAGGCCGGGATCGGGGCGAGGGCCGACTCCGGCAGCCAGAGGTGCAGCGGGATCTGGCCCGATTTGGCGATCGCGTTGCCGAAGATGAGCAGCGCGATCGTCGTGGCCATGGGCATGAAATAAACGGCGTTGCGCTCCATGGTCTCGAAGCTGAAGATGCCCGATGCGGGAGCTGCCTCCGCCGCCGACATCACGCCGAAGATCATGAAGGCGGCCGCGAGGATGCAGGCGTCGCCCAGCGCGCCGGGCACGAAGAGCTTGAGCATCCTTTTTGTAGAGCCCGGGTCGTCGAGCCTGAAACCTGTGAGGGCGCACGACACGACGCCCACCCCCCCGGAGCCGATGATCGCGAGCACGAGGTTGTCCGCGAGAACGGCGAGCAGCATGAAGAAGACGATCAGGTTCGAAAGCGAGAAGAACCTGAAGAATCCCTCCTCCCCCCACATGTCTCCCACCGAATAGATGTGCACGAGGAGCGCCATGGCGGAGACCGTCAGCGCCATGGCGAGCGAGAGCTCGTCGACCTTGAGCCCCACGTCCACGAAGAGGTTCGGCAGCGCGACCCAGCGGAAGAGAGGCCCGGTGATCGCGGACGGCGACGTTGCATCAAAGCCGGTGAGCGTGAGAAAAAGCACGATCGAGGCCGCAAGCGACCCCATCGGGGCCGCGATCCCCACGAGCGAGGCAAAGCCCCTGGGGCCTGGCGACTCGCTCCGCCAGTGCGCCGCAGCGATCGCGGCGTTTATCAGCGCGCCCGCGAGCGGCAGGGCGACCACGAGCCATATCATCGCCTGCAGGCTCACGCGGCTGTAGATGGTCTCCAGCATCCTCGATCCCTCAGTCCTTTAGAAGCTTCATCTCGTCCGCATGCAGGGTGCCGCATCGGGTGAACACCGCAAGCAGCAGGGCGAGCCCAACCGCGGCCTCGGCAGCCGCTATCGCTATTATGAAGAAGGTCGCCGCATTGCCCTCCGGCAGGAGGTTCCACCTTGAGAAGCCCGCCATGGCGACCACGGAGGCGGAGAACATGATCTGGATGGAGATGAGCATCATGAGCATGTTGCGCCTCACGCACGCGCCCGCAGCGCCGATCGAGAATAGCGCCACGGAGAAGATGAGCACGTGCTGAAGCGTGAGCGTCATGCGCCCTCCCCCCTCTTCGCGATTATTATCGAGGCCACAGCCGCGGCCAAAAGCATAACCCCGGTCAGCTCGAACGGAAGCGCGTACTGCGACACCATCATCTTCCCCATCGTCAGCGAAGACTCGAAATAGTCGCCGCTAGCCGGCGCGGCCGCAAACGGAGGGGCTGCGACCGCGATCATCATCACGATCGCAAGGTAGCCGGCGGCCACGGCCGCCAGGACCTTGCCGAACCTGATCTGGCGCGCCCTCGCCCTCTTCGACGAGTCCATGAGCATCATGACGAAGAGCGAGAAGACCATCGAGACGCCTGCGGCCACTATCACGAATGCGCCGGCGACCATGGGCGCGCGGAGGATGAGGAGGATTGCCCCGGCCGACAGGGCGACCCCTGCGAACCATGCCGCGCACATGAGCGGATCTCTCCTGGAGACGGCGGCTATCGCCGAGGCCAGGCCGCACGCGGCAAAGATATAGAAAGCTACTGCCTCCACGCTCCCCCCTTGAGCAACTGCATCGCAATATAAGCCGTAACGACGAGATTTGCCATAGACAAAGGCACGAGCGCCCTCCACGCGAACGATGAGAACTGGTCCTCCCTGAGCCTGGGGAGCGAGGCCCTGGCAAAGGAGAAGAGCGCCATCGCGGCGCATGTCTTGACGATCATGCAAAGAAGCCCGAGCGCGCAGAGCGAGGGCTCCACCGCCCAGCCGGGCATGAGCCTCCCGAGCGTCTCCGCGACCAAGGGGACCGGCGCGAACGGGATCTGCCACCCGCCGAGGAACAGGGCCGCGGTCATCGCCGCCAGCGCCACGAAGAGGACGCGTCTTGCGGCCGCGTTTATCGCTGAGGCTGCGGCGGCAGCCGATTCGCCGCCCAGCGCGAACGGGACCTTGATCGCGGCGCACGCGCAGACGGAAAAGACAGCGAAGGCCAAAGGTTGCCTCACCAGGTTCCATCTCCACGGCAGGTGACCCTGGGCCTCGATTATCCGCGCGAAGTTTACTTCGCCCTCGATCATGAGGACGGCCGCGACGGAAAGGCACATGGCCAGAAAATACGAGAGATAATTGGAGCTCTCTTCGAGAGCCTCGATCAAGGGCTTGCCCTCCCGCATCCCCAGCCTGGAGAATACGGAGGCGACCGCCCAGATGGAGATCATGGCCAGCGAAAAGAGAACCCCGGAAGCGGGATCAAGGGCAGTCACTGAGAAGCGCTGTCCCGCGATGGAGACCTCGGGCGAATAACTGACCGCTGCGGCAGTCATCAGCGCCGCCGCAAAGGCGAGAGGCGCGGCGAACAGCATCGGAGACAAATCTCTGCGCAGCCTTGCGTTGCCAACGAGCCTCACCGCACGCACGATGAAATACGCAGCACCCCGCCCAGCCGACCCCTTGCCGCCCGGGCCGCGCACGAACCGGCGATCAAACCCGGCCGCGACCGGGGCAAGGAGCGCTATCAGCGCAAGCGCCGACGCCGCGCCCGGCACCGCCATCCCTGTCTCGATAGGATACAATCTACCTCCTCACCTGTCGGCCTCGGACGCCGACACCCCCAGGCTCGCAATGACGATCGGGACATCCTCCAGCATGCACCCCTTGAGGATCATCGGGGCTACCTGACATATGGCGAAGGAGGGCGAGATCACCCTGAACATGGCGGGATGAGCCCTGCCGTCGGAGACGAGATGGAACCCGAGCTCCCCGGCGGAGGCCTCTGTGGAGAAATGCACCTCCCCGCGGGGCATGGGCGAGTCCCCCCTGATCATTCCTTCGTGCAGGGCCCGGCTCTCCTCGGAACCATAGAGCTCGCTGCGTCCCGGCAGCGTTATCCCCTTCACGCACGCCTCGACGGCTCCCGGCTCCATGTCGACGATCGCCTGCTTTATGATGCGCAGAGACTGGATGGCCTCCGCGAGCATCACCGTTATCCTGTCGAACGCATCGCCGTCCACTCCAACGGGCACCCCCCAATCGCACTCCGCATAGAGCAGATACGGGGCTGCTTTTCTGAGATCGCGTCCGGAACCCGCTGCCCTGAGGCACGGCCCCGTTACCCCCCACGCCTCGGCCGCATGCTGCGAGATGACGCCCACCCCTCGGGTGCGCGCCGCGAAGATCCGGTCCTTTTCAGCGATCCTCAGCGCCCTCTCGATCTCGCGCCCGACCTTCGGGATCACGGCCTCCATGCGCGCCTGATCCCCGGCGCTCAAGTCGCGCGCCATGCCGCCGATGCGGACGCAGCGGCCGTGGCCCCGCGATCCGAAGCAGGATTCGACGCACGCGGCCAGGCCGCGCGCCTCCGCCATGAGGGCCGCGGCCTGTCGTGCCAGGCCGATGGAGGAGAAGGAGCGGGCCACGGCGAGCATGTGCTCGCAGACGCGCCACGACTCGCACAGGATCATGCGGAGCCACATCGCGCGCCTGGGGACCGAGACACCGAAGAGGCGTTCGACCGCCATCCCGCAGCCTACGCCGGCGATGTCCGGCGACCGGCAGTTTATCTTTTCAGCGACCGCATGCGCGAAATGCCACGGGACCGACATGGCGAGCTTCTCTATCCCCCTGTGCGCATATCCCGTCTCCACCTCTGCTAAAGAGACCCTCGCCCCCTCCACGCCCAGCTTGAGGCCAAAGGGCGCGAAGGACGCCGCATCGCCGTAGGGTATCTCGACGAATGCCGTTCGCTCAAGCGCCTCCTCCGCAGCCGGCGTCCGGACAGAGACCACGGGTCGTATGTCCGAGGCCGACATGATGAGCCGTCTCAACTCTTTCATCGCCTCTGCTATCTGCCCCTGCTCCGGCGGGCAGCCCGGCACATAGACATCCACAGGTATGGACTCGCCTCCAGCGTCCTTTCCGGCGGCGCATGCGCCGAACGCTATCACCCACCTGGGTCTTGCCATCCGGTCGTAGAGTCGTCTCAGCGCGGAGAGGCGTTTCCCGCCCATCGGGCCTGCGACTATCATGAGATCAGCCGACTCGGGGAGATCCGTCGTGGCGATGTCGCCGGGCAATTCGACCCACGGGCAGCACGGACCGCGGAGGAATATCGCCCGCAGGCCTCGCGCCCTGAACCATGCGAGGAGATAACGCTTCAGCCGTGAAAATAATTTATCGAACATATCATCTTTCCCAGTCGAGCGCGCCGCTCCACAGAGCAAACGCCAGCGCGATCGCCATGAGGATGAGGAAAGACACGATGTGGATGAAGGCCGAAAGGCCATGTCCCGACTGGACGGCCCACCTGAAAGCGAGCGCCCAGGGAAGGATCATGAGCACCCCTGCCTCGAATATCAGAAAGAGCGCCGCCACGAAGATGAAGGGGATTCGAAATATCCTGCCGCCTGCCAATGCCTTTGAATCCATATATAAGCACCCTTGTTATGATTTGACATAGATTAACAATTTCCAATAGTTATTACAATACAAACCCGTGCTGTCTCCTTGACTGGGGCCGCCTTTTCTACTAGGAGTGCGCAGCCAAAACGAGAAACCATATGATTCCGAGCAGGAAGACCGCCGTCGTCGTCGGGTTCGCCCTCTTCGCCATGTTCTTCGGCGCCGGCAATCTCATATTCCCGCCGACCTTGGGCAGGCTCTTCGGAGACCGCTTCGCATTCTCGCTGCTGGGCTTTGTGATAACAGGAGTGGGACTGCCGCTGATGGG
Source organism: bacterium (assembly GCA_041648665.1). Taxonomy (NCBI): domain Bacteria; species bacterium. Next base: position 15,261 of record JBAZOP010000038.1, read on the forward strand.
CATCATGGCCGTGGCAAGGGCCGAGGGCGGCATCGACCACATGGCCAGGCGCGTCTCCCCCTTCTTCGCAAAGGCGTTATCCCTCGCGCTCATGCTCGCCATCGGCCCCTTCCTCGCCATACCCCGCACGTGCGCCACCACCTACGAGCTGGCCGTCGCGCCGAATTTCCCGTTCATCAACTCGTGGCTCTTCTCCGCGATCTATTTCGGGATAGTGCTCTTCTTCGCGCTCAATCCCCTCTCGGTCATAGACAGGATCGGAAAGATACTCACGCCGCTTTTGCTGGCCTCGCTCGCAGCGATGATCGCAAAGGGCATCATGAGCCCGATCGCCGCGCCCGTTCCCACGACGGAGCTTCACCCGTTCGGGAAATCGCTGATCGAGGGCTATCAGACCATGGACCTGATGGCCGCCACCATATTCGGCATAGTCCTGCTGAGCGACCTGAGGAGCAAGGGCATATTCGAGCGCGCGGCGCAGGTGAAGCTCATCATCAAAGCGGGGCTCATCGCCGCGGTGTCGCTCGCGATCGTGTACGGCGGCCTCAATTTCCTGGGCGCCACGACGAGCGCGCTCCCGGAGCAGCTGAGCCGAACCGAGCTCATGATCTTCATCTCGAATACGCTCATGGGGAGGATCGGCGGCCTCTTCCTGGGGTTGGCGGTCTCGATGGCGTGCCTCACCACCGCTATCGGGCTGATCGTGGTCTGCGGCGAGTACTTCAACAAATTCTCGTACGGGAAGCTCAACTACCGATGGGTCTGCATCGCCATCGCTGCGGTCAGCTTCTTCTTCGCCAACGCCGGCGTGGAGAAGATAATATCGATCGCCGTCCCGGTGCTCGTCACCCTCTATCCCGTCGTGATGGTGGTGGTCATACTCAGCCTCTTCGCCTGGAAGCTCAAGAACCGCAATGTGTGGCGCTTTGCCGTGGCCGGCGCATTGATCGCCGGCATCCTCGAAGCCATCCACGCCAGCGGAGTGAGCATCGACGTCACGGAGCGCATCTGGGAGGTCCTGCCGCTGACGCACCTCGGCATCGGATGGGTGGCGCCCGCCGCCTTGCTCGGCGGCCTAGGCGCGCTCATCATGCAGCGCCGCGCAGTGAAGAGCTTCAGGGTGCTGGCCGTGTGCCCGAGCCAGCTGGCCACTCAGGTGGCGATCTTCGACGACAGCATCCCGGTCTTCGAGACATCCATACCGCACAGGCTCGACCGCGCCATGAACAAGGAACAGCGCGACTCCGAGCTCATACTCATAAAGGAAGAGCTCTCGCGCAGGCTCGCGCAGCTGCACATTGACCTGTCCACGGTCGACGCGGTCGCGGCCAGGGGAGGATTCCTGCATCCCCTCCCCGGCGGCGTCTATCGCGTGACGCGGGCCATGGTGGAGGACCTGATAAGGAACGCCTGGCGACAGCACCCCTCCAACTGGGGCGCGGTCATCGGGGGAGAGATAGCGGAGGCGAACGACATCGACGCATTCATAGTCGATCCGGTGGTGGTGGACGAGATGGACGACCTGGCCCGCTTCTCCGGCATGCCCGACATCAAGCGCGCCAGCATATTCCACGCCTCGAACCAGAAAGCGGTCGTCCGCCGCATGGCCAAGAACCTGTGGAAACCGCCGCAAAAAATAAACGCGATCGTAGCGCACATGGGCGACGGGGTGTCGGTCGGCGCGCACAGGCAAGGCAAGGTGGTGGACGTCAACAACGCGCTGGACGGCGACGGCCCATTCTCAGCCATCAGCGCGGGATCGCTGCCCGCGGTGGACGTGGTGAAGATGTGTTTCCAGGAAGGCGCGACGGAGGAGACCGTGCTCCACAAGATCCGCAACGCGGGCGGGCTCATCGCCTACCTCGGCGTCACCGACGTGGGCGAGATCAACCGCATGATCGAAAAGGGCGACGGCAAGGCAGCGGAGGTGATCGAGGCGATGGGATACCAGGTCTCGAAGGAGATAGGCGCGCTCGCCGCAGCGCTCCGCGGAAGGGTCGACGCGATCGCTCTCACCGGGGCCTACGCCGGCATAACCTCGCTCGCCCGCGCGATAAAATCGCGCTGTGAGTTCCTGGCCCCTGTCTTCGCGTACCCTGGCGAATCCGAGACCTCGGCCATCGTGGGCGGCGCCCTGCGGGTGCTGCGCGGCGAAGAGGAACTCCTGGAATACGACCCTGCGTGACGCATGCCCTCTTTCTTCAAGCCGGCTGCTGTGACGTCACAGAAGGCGCTCCAATAGAAATGTACTTCATGGCCTCTGCGTCAATATCCATCCTCTCCTTGTGGAAGGATATCACCCCTGCCTTTTGAATCATTGCTTCAAGGCATGACAACATCGCTTTTAACCGCTCGTACATCATGACTTTGAAGGCCAGGCGAATAAGGCGATCGTTTGATTCGTCCCTGTTTGAATCGCCCTCGCTGTTTTCCCACCGCGACATTGTAACCGGCGAAACGCCGATGAACGCAGCGAACCCCTTGCTTGCCATCCCGACTTCTTTTCTCATGAACCTGATCTCGGGGCCTGTGAGCAACCCCTTTTTGTCGGAAAGGGCAACAGCCATAACGATGTGCAGTTGAGTCGGTTCCGGAATATCCACAAAGCTGGTTTTGCAGGACGGACATGTGAACTCAGAAACACCTTCGAGATAGACATTGTTGAGCCCACTCTCAACATAATGATGTTTTATTTTTTTATCGTTCATGACCTTTCCGCATTCATAACATTTTGTGCTCATAGCGCCTCCTTCCTCCCCCTTTATTCAACAGCTTTTCAGCTGGACCTATTTTCTGACAACCGACTTGATGATGATTCGGCCGTGTTCTTCGTCCACTACAATGGGCGCTTCGAGAACCCTGCAATCATCGAGCTGCGTGCGCATGACGCACTCGAAGCCTTTTACGTGTTTGGCTTTGGTCGGGCCTTCGCTCATCACTCCGCCGCTCAGGGCGCGCATGACATCGGGCATGGTGAACCTTCTTTCGATCATGCGTTTCCTAGCGTGCGCCGAAGGAGCCAAAGAGCCCTTTCTCAACAGCAACATCTGCAATTTTCTTTTGGCTTCATCCCGGTCCATCTCTCAATCCTCCGTGCCGACATCCAGCGCTTAGCACGGTGTTAATATAGAATCAAGAGAAACCGGAATAACCCACGCTTCTATTGTATATTATCGGCAAGGTAAATGGAAGAGTTGCGTAAAATTAGCTTAAGGCTAATATTTACATTAGGTTAATTTACGGTGTCAGCGCTTTTATACCCCTTTCCCCAATAACAACACACCCTTAGCGAACCTGCTTTATAGTGCTCGCGTTCAACACCATAAAGCAGGTTCGTGGTGTTTCCACCCTTTCCCGCCCATCCCGATTCGGTTGCAGTTCAAATGTGAGGGGGATATAGAAGCCTTGTTGATGAGGTGGGGAGTTTTTTTGTGGGTTATGTGTCCATGCCTTCGGAATTCTAATGAGATTTCTTACTGCCGAACAACATCAATTGGTCGTTAAGCAGCTTGTAGAGCTAGGGCGAAAGCTTATATCTGCGCGACGGCAACATTCGTCAGGATTTGAGTTCACTTCATTGATGGTATGCTTTCTGATGCATAATCTAAGTGCAGCGGAGGCACTTCTTCGTTTACTGAATTCCACAACCGAGAAATGGTTTCCAGCAACTGTTGGATATACAATCGTTCGGACTATGTTTGAAATAGATGTAACCGCACATTATATTTCGCAGCAGCCTGTTGAACGATCAAGAAGGTATATTAAATACGGGCGAATTTTGAAGAAGAAGCGTATGGATGCATGTCTGAGGCATTGTGATAGTAGAGATGCTCAGTGGGCAGAAGGAATGAAGAATGAATGGGAACATCATTGGAAAGAACAGCAGAATGAAGTGAATAAGCAATATGAGGAAGTAAAAGAAGCCTTTAAGAAGACGAATAGCTGGGCTGGGATGACGATAAAGGAAATGGCTAAGGCTGTGCATCATGAAGAAGCATACGATATCTTTTACGCAGAGCTTTGTTCTTTTGCGCACGCAGATGTTAAGTTGGTAGATCGTTTTCTTCAACGCGAGAGTGGTGGATTAAAATGGTCTATGGCTGCAGATGAATTCGATGTGGCGAGTGTTTTTAGATATGTGGCGATATTCTTATCGTGCACTATAATGCTATTCGATGAGCAATTTGAATGTGGCATGGGTGGATGTGTCGATGAATGTTGGAACGTATAGCGGATAACGATTTCCTCCAAATCACGTCCTTTCCACCCTTTCCCGCCCATCTTGATTCGGTTGCAGTGAAAGTGGGAGGGGGATGAGGTTTTGTTGATATAGGGGTCAGAATTCCGGGGACACGACACTTAATTCGGGAAACTGAACATCCTTAGGAATACTTAATAACAAGAAATGCATTAAATCCGTGCTTATAGCGATTGGCATGCATCGTGCAATATCAACAGCATATGGCACGGATGGCTCGAGTCGTTGTACCCGATATTCCTCATCACATCATTCAGCGTGGCAACAGACGGCAGCGTGTGTTCTTCTCTGATGAAGATCGCGCCTGCTATCTTGCGCTGCTGGCCGACAACGCGAGGAAGAATGGGGTGTCTATCTGGGCTTATTGTCTCATGGATAATCATGTTCATATGGTAGCGGTCCCTGAGAGTGAGGCGGCGCTTGCAAAGGCCATCGGCGATACGCACAGGGGTTACACACGACGAATCAATTTTCGCGAGAACTGGCGTGGCTATTTATGGCAGGGCAGATTTTCATCAAGTCCGCTGGATGAGCGACATCTCTTTGCAGCAGTCAGATATGTCGAGCGCAATCCTGTCAGGGCAAGGCTGGTTCAACATGCTGAAGACTACCGGTGGTCAAGCGCCAGGGCCCATGTACAGGGGCAGACTGACATCTGTCTTTCGGGTGATGAGCTGGGTGTCTTGGGTATTGACGACTGGAAGGCATATCTAATGGAGTCAGGTGATGATGATTTCATGAAAAGATTGAGGAAAGGGGCAAGAACAGGGCGGCCACTGGGAAGTGATGAGTTTATCGACAGGATCGAATCGTTAACAGGCAGGGTCCTGAGGCGACAGAAGCCCGGTCCCAAGGGTAGGAATTAAGTGTCGTGTCCCCGGAATTCCCCCGCTTTCGCGGGAATGACAAGCGGGGGCAAGGGATTGCCGCGTGGAACCTGCCCTGAGCAACGTCGAAGGGCTCGCAATGACACCGGGAATATTCTTAGCAGGTTGAATAAGGCGTTGAGTGCCGACTTGACGGAGCGGGTCGAAGGTCTCTGTTGAGCGGCGTCAGAAGGCGCCGCTTTCTAAGCCTGCAATGCTGCGGCGCCTGATGCGCAGCGACGACCTTCAACATGGGCTCTTTATATAAAGAAGAAGTGCCGCGGCGTGGGTACCGCGCCGCGGCACGAACGGCGTCTGAGCGAGCGAGCCGTAAGCGAAACAGAGGCCTTCGATCCGCTCCGTCTGCTGAGATGCATTTCATTGAATGATGTGCTAAAGATGGCGTAATCACGGAGGCCTCATGCTCATACGCTTCGCGCTGTTCGGAATCATCGGGATATTCGCGGCCCTGATCGTGGACGCGGCCAAAAAATCCTATTTCGCGAGGCGCATGGAGCTCGGCGCAGAGACCTCGCTCATCCTCTTCCCGTTCTTCGGGCTCATCGCGCTGATATTTCCCCTGATCGCAATCCGCGTCTCGAACATGGCGTGGTACGGCCGCGGGCTCGTGTACATGGCCGCGCTCTTCGCAGCGCAGTACCTGGCCGGCCTCATCCTCACCAAACTCAACCGCTGCCCCTGGAGTTACTCCGGCCGCGGCTCGCTGGGAGGGCTCATCCGCATCTCCGACGCGCCCCTCTGGTTCGCGGCAGGGCTCGGCATCGAGCAGATATACCCATGGGTGAAGGCCACGGCGGTCGCCCTCGGCTGATTTAACTCACCGTTATCATTGCGTTAACAGCCGGAAAAAATGGCTTTGATGCCGATCCTTGCCATGTTAAAGGATCGTCTCAGATGCCATTCTCCATCAGAGATTTTTTCGACGACGCCTCGCGCACATTATCCACATATGTCGATTTCAGAACCGCCTGCGCAAACAGCATAGCTGCGCTCAACGAGGACCCGACCAGCCGCATGGCCGAGACGGACTTCTACAGCAAACTCTCCGCGATCGAAGGTCTGCCGCCAAACATAGCCTCAGGTTTCAGGTCGTCATGGGAGCCCAGGTTCAAGGAGTTCAGGGAACAGCACAATTACACCAACATGCCGATGACGCCTTCGCTCAAGCTCTTCAAGATATGCGCGCAATCGGTGGCAGCAAGGCACAACCACGCGCTCGATCGAGTCCTCGCCAAAGAATGGATGGCGCTCGCCGTATCCCCTGAAGAGAGGGAGGGGCTAGACGCCCTGACCGCCAGGATGACGGCCCTTCACATGGACGAAGAATGGACAGGTGGACTCGTCTCCACCTGGGAGTACCTCTTCGGCGCAGGCGGCCACGGCGACAGGAACATAAAGCCGCCGTCGGTCTACTACGAGGTGTTCGACAGACAGAGGTCGCACGTCGAACTGAGGACGCCATCCGACGAAGACCTCAACGTATACGGCGTCAGGGAATACAGGAAAGACGAACTCGACGCGGCGCTCTCGCTCATAGAAAAAAACCGGCTGACGCTCGTGCTCGGCCACCCCGGATGGAGGCCAGTGGCGCGCTCCTTCGATCTGTGGCTCGAAACGCTGAAGATGAAACTCTCCGGATCAGAAGTGGAGCTCTTGGATATCGCCTCGGTGAATAAGCCGGAGGAAAAACTGGCCGCCGCACTATCTGCGATCGCAAAAGCGAAATCACGCAAGTTGGTGCTCCTGGCGGAGACCGGGCATTCACCTCACGCCGCAGCCGCAGGGAAGATAGCACGGCTGATAGCCGATGCAGGGGTAACAGAGATGCTGCCTGTATTGGCCATCGACCACAAGGCCCTGAATCAAAGGCAGGCCGCGCAGATCGTGTTCGGCGAGAAGGCGCTGCAGAACGGAGACGAGGCCCGGACGATCAAATTCATCGACACCATCTCATCGGTCTGGGCAATGCTGCCCGCAGACATCTCATATCTGGCTGATGAGCTCGACAACATGGCCTCAAGACCCGACCTGGAGACGCTGGGCATAAAGTTGGCGATAGCAGGCAGAGACATCTCCAAAAATTATCACAAGCAGGCGCCGGACAGCCCTCTCACCCTCTCCATGCCGAACGGCAGCTGGGGACGCTATCTCGATCGCATGTTCGCGCTCTCCAAGGCAAACGTGATCACCATCGGCCCGTGCCCCGCGCCGTTCTTCACGATGAATCTCAACCTCAGGGCCTGAAGAGCATCGCCTTTTCGTCTATCGACACGATCGCTGAAGTGGAATGTTCCGGAACGAGCTGGCAGGTCTCGGTGATGGAGACGTTGATGCGATTTGCGCCGAGCAGTTCGTATATCTTCCGTTGATCGAGCAGCGAGGGGAATGCCGGGTAGCCGGGGCTGAACCTCTTGCCCGTTGATTCCGCTGCGCCGAGCTCCTGCCTTATCAGCCTGTGGCAGTATTCCGCCGAGGCCTCGGTGAATTCCGAGGCAAGGCCCTTCAAATAGAACACGTCGCTGTATTTGTTTTTGGAAAACATCGAGGCCGCGATATCCGCGACCTTGCCCCCTATCGTCACCAGCTGGAACGCCGCGAAACCGCCTGGGAAGAAATCGGCGACGCAGCGGTTGGGCGTCTCCCTCTCCCTGGGAAAGTCGAACTTGAAGTCGCGTCTCTCTCCCTTCACAAGCAGCCCGTTGCCTATCCGCTCGCATTTGAAATAGCCGTACACGATCGCGGGCGCTATCGCGGACTGCGATCTCACGAGCGACATGGTCCGCTCGTATATCGGGAGGACCTTCGACGACTTAAGATCTTCCCACGCCGAGGCGGCTGCGCCCTGTCTGAACTGCCAGCGCGCCGCGAAGAGCGCTTCCTTGTCTAGGAGCGCCTCCACCTCATCGAGGCCTACGCTCTTTAAAACCTTTGTGCCGAGAAACGGGGCGTCCATGACGGTCTATCTCTCCCTTTCAACCTTCGTCCTTCAGCTGCCTCGCAACCCTCTCCATCTCGCTCAACCCCGCGAATGCGTCCCTGCAGTACGCGACTGGCGCCCCGTACGCAGGGGCGAGCCGATCGTTCACAAAGGATTCGGTGAGGGCGGCGCCGCCGCACAGCACCGGAATGCCGAGCCCTGCCTCGCGGAAGATCTTAAGGTCCTCGCGCATGATCTCGGTGGATGACACCAGCAGGCCCGAGAGCCCGATCGCGTCCGCCTTGTGTTCCCTCGCGGCCTCGATGACCGCGGCCGCCGGCTGCCTGATGCCCAGGTTCACGACCTTGAAGCCGTTGTTGGAGAGTATCGCATCCACCAGGTTCTTGCCTATGTCGTGGACGTCGCCGCGCACGGTGGCCAGCACTATCGTGGCCCGGTGCCCAGCCTCGCCCGCCTTCAGGTGCGGCGAGACGAGATCTATCGCAGCGCGCATGGTCTCGGCCGAGCTCAGCACGAACGGCAGCGGTGTGCGGCCTTGGCCGAAACTCTCTCCCACCTCCTGCATCGCAGGGAGCAGGACTTCGCTTATGACCTTCGACGGCTCCATCTCGCCTATCAGCGCCTGCACCAGCGCCGGGAGTCCCTCCCTTGAGCCGTCGATCACCCTCTGCCTCATCTCATCAGCAGGGGAACCCGCGGCCTTGGACTTACGCGCGGCATCAGAGTCGGAATCCTTCGAAAGGCGGCTGAGCATGAGCGCCAACGGATCGCCTTTGCTCCAGTCCCCGTCGATCAGCCTCTCCAGTATTTCGAGCGTCTCCTTCGGTATCCTGTCCAGGGGGAGGACACGCGCAGGGTTGATGATGGCTGCGTCCAGCCCCGCGCCGAGCGCCCTGTGCAGGAATGCGCTCGTGAGGTAGGCCCTGCCTGAGGCCGGAAGCCCGAACGATATGTTGCTCACGCCGAGCATGGTCCTTGCGCCGGGGATCTCCTTTTTGATCCGAGCCACCGCATCGAGCGTCTCTCTGCCGGCCGACCTGAGCTCTGGGTCGCCGCTGGCCAGCGTGAACGTGAGCGGATCGATGAGGAGGTCGCGGCGAGCGAGCCCCTCTGCCTCCGCGAGGGCGATGAGCCGCCGGGCGACCGCGAGCTTCTTATCCGCGGTCTTGGCCATGCCGTCCTCATCGATGCAGAGGCATGCGACCACGGCCCCGAACTTCAGCGCCAGGGCCAGCACGCGGCGGGCCTTTGCGCCGCCGTCCTCCAGGTTGATCGAGTTTATTATCGAGCGGCCGGGCGCGAGCGAAAGCGCGCTCTCCACCGTCTCCGGGTTCGTGGAATCCACCATGATGGCAGCGTCGGCCCTGGGCACGATCTTCGTCATCGCCCTGCGCATGTCCTTGGCCTCGTCCCTGCCCGCATAGGCCACGCAGAGGTCGAGCGCGTGGCAGGCTCCCGATGCGCTGCGCGCCACGTCGGCTATCGCGTCGAAGTCCTCCGTGAGCACCAATTCCTTAAACTTCCTGGAGCCATTCGCGTTGGTCTGCTCCGCGATTATGAACGGCCTCGGCTCCTCATCCAACGGATAGGCGGTGAACAGGCTCGACACGAAATCGAACGATCTCCCCTTCGGCTTTTGCCTTCGAGCCTGAGGTTTCGAACCTTCAGCCTTCAGCTCCCTTGCCAACGCCTCGATGTGCGCAGGAGTCGTGCCGCAGCAGCCCCCTGCGAACGCTACGCCGAAGCGCAGGACAAGGTGCGCAAGCGCGCCGGCGAACTCCTCAGGGCCCATCGAATACACCGGCTTGCCGCCCACGTTCTTCGGCATGCCCGCGTTCGGCTGGCAGACGATCGCAAAGGGCGAGGATTCGCGCAGCGAGTGCAGGTGCTCCTCCATCCCCTCGGGTCCGGTCGCGCAGTTGATGCCGAATGCCAGCGGCGAGAAGGGAGCGACGGCCGCGAGCGCCGCCGTGAGCTCGGTGCCCAGAAGCATCGTACCCGACGGCTCCACGGTCACCGAGACTATCGCCGGAAGATCCAGCCCTCGCCGCCTGTTCACTTCGTCTATGGCCGCGAGCGCGGCCTTCACCTGCAGAGGGTCCTGGCTGGTCGACGTGATGAAGAGATCCACCCCGCCCTCCGCGAGGGCGTCGGCCTGCTCCACATAGGCTGCGAAGAGGTCGGCGAACGCGATATGACCCAGGGTCGGGAGTTTGGAGGTGGGGCCAAGCTCGCCCGCCACGAAGCGCTCGCCGCCGGCCGCCGCAGCCTCCCGGCGCGCGATCTTCGCCGCCGCGATGTTGATCTCGCGAACCTTGTCGGCCATGCCGTGGTCCGAGAGCACGACCCTGGATGCGCCGAAGGTGTTCGTGATTATCGCGTCCGCGCCCGCGGCGAGATATTCCCTGTGCACGCGGGCCACGGAATCGGGCGAGATCAGGTTGAGCTCCGCGCTGCAGGAGGAGGATACCTGGGCCTCATCGAGCATGGTCCCCATGGCGCCGTCGAAGATGATGGTGCGCCTGGAGGCTATCTCCTTAAGATCCTTTGCCATTTCAGGGGATCACTAGCACGCGGACCAAAGCTCTGCAATAGCGGGGGGGTGTTGCTTACTTGCGGCGGATTGCGATCGATATTGCGGCGAGGGCGATGAGAAGGAACGAGGCCATGGAGGAGGCCTGGGCAGAGGCGACGAGCGAACAGCCTCCATCGCCGAAACCGTTGCCCTGCATCTCTTCGGGGCCAGTGCCGTACCTCGGCCCATCGTAAGGATTCACGTCCTGGCTCTCGTCCTGATCCACATCTGGGCTCACATAGTCGCCGCTCTCGCACATGTCGCCGACGTTGTCGTCGTCGGAATCGGCCTGATCCGGATTGAAGACAATCCTGCAGTTGTCGCACCAGTCGCCGATGCCGTCGTCGTCGCTGTCCATCTGGTCCGGGTTGTAATTCACCGGGCAGTTGTCGATCGGGTCCTCGAACTTGTCATGGTCGGTATCGGTGCAGACCGATGGATCCTGGTCCGCATTGAACACCGTCTTGCAGTTGTCCAGATAATCCACCACTCCGTCGAAATCGGTGTCGTCGCACACATCGCCGGCCCCGTTGTCGTTCCAGTCTAGCTGGAATCCGGCCTTCAGTTCCGCGTCTGAGACAAGGCTGTTCCCGTCCGCATCGCAATCGAGCTGATCTACGTTGCAGTTGCCGTTGGGCACGAGGGGACAATTGTCCACCGGATCGCCGTCAGGGACTCCGTTGAAGTCAGCGTCCGTCATATCCGTGTAGTCCATGATCTTGTCGCAATCCGTGTCCGTATAGACAACGCCCAGGACCTCTATGGTGCACGCATAGGCCGGAGCAGCCAGCGCCATCAGGAGCAGGGAGATCATCGCGATCTTTATTGTCTTCATCATTCGCTTCCCTCTTTCGATTTATCTACCGCCTGCGGCGCCTGATCAGCACCGCTACGGCAATCCCCGCGACAATCGACGCCAGGTTGAGAGCGCCCGGGACGCCCAGCGCCGCGCCCTGAGCAAGGGAGCAGCTGGAATGATCCAGGCTGTACAGGTTCTGGGTGTTGATCGGCGTGGTCTGCGATCCGGACGCGTCCGACGTATCGCACGCATCGCCCCTGCCGTCGCTGTCACTATCCTCCTGCACCGGATTGGGTATCGTCGGGCAGTTGTCATCATTGTCGGTCAGCCCGTCGCCGTCCGCGTCCATTATGCACGCATCGCCGAACCCGTCGTCATCCGAGTCAATCTGGTCAACGTTGGCCACGAGTCTGCAGTTGTCGCACCAGTCGCCCACGGAATCGACATCGCGGTCTTCCTGCTGCGGGTTGTAGCTTTCAGGGCAATTATCCACGTCGTCATAGATCTTGTCGCCGTCGAAGTCGGCGCACGCCGAGGGATCCTGGGTGACGTTGGAGACCCCGGGACAGTTGTCCAGATAATCCATATAGGTGTCGCCATCGGAGTCTTCGCACGCGTCGCCGATGCCGTTGTCGTCCCAGTCCGACTGGTTGCCCGCGGAGATCTCGACCAGCGTAACCGCGGCGTCGCCATCAACGTCGCAGTAGAGCGCAAAGGTCGAACAGACTCCGTTTTTCACGGTGGAGCAGTTGTCGTACTGGTCCCAGATCCCGTCGTTGTCCGTGTCCAGCGCAAAGGCCGGCGCAGCGACGAAGAGGACCGCTAAAACTGTGAAGGTTGTAAGAAACTTCCTCATGGCAAAGCTCCTGGAGTAAGCCCCCCTCTCCATCTCTATTATCGGTTGCTATGGAAAAAAGTTGCTCGAAAGTAACCGGGTTGGCCAGATAAATCTAAAATATCTTTAATAATCAATACTATAGATACGAAAAGGCCCTGCTCGCGCAGGGCCCAAAAAACCGTTTTTGCGCTGTTTATTTCCTGCGTCTAGCGGCGAGGGGCAGCATGGCTAGGGCTATCATTATATATGCCGCCATGCCGGCGCCCTGATTCGGGACCAGGCTGCAACCCGATCCTGAGCCCGATGATGCGGCATTGTAGTCATCGACCTCCTCTTCGGTCGTCGCGAGCCAGTCGCCAAGATCGGTCGAGCCGTCGCCCTCGAGGTTCTCCGGGTCGGCGTCTTCGTCGACATCGTCGTCTTCGCTTACGCACGCCGTGGAGTTGGGGATCGCAGGGCACGGGTCGCACGCATCGCCCACGAGGTCCGCGTCCGTATCCTTCTGCAAGGGGTCCACGTCCTGAGGGCAGAGGTCGCAGGCATCCCCCACGCCGTCATTATCAGTGTCGATCTGTTCCAGATCGGCGAAGCTTTTGCAGTCGTCGAAAATGTCAGGCGCTCCGTCGGAATCCGTGTCGGTTATGTCATCGATCTTAAACTGCAGCGAGCGCCCCCAGAGCACGGGGCTCACCGCGGTTCCCATCTCGAAATGTATGTACACAGGGTCCATGCCGAGAAACGATAACCAGTTTGCCATCTCCTCATCGGTCATGGCCGCAGGGTCTGAATAGCAGCGGAATATGATACCCGAGTCGGCGTGTTGCAAGATCTCGCAATTGTTTGCATTGAGATCGTACTTCATCGGTTGGTCCTCCGCATCGAGCATGATGCTCATGTCGGATTTCCTCATGGTCATGAAGACCTTTATGCCCGCCGCATCCTCTTTGGTGGTATCCACGTCGAACGCGCCGTAGAATACAAAGCTCCCCTGGTCGCCCTCCAAGTCCGCAACCGTATGCTGATAGAAGTTAACGTCCGTGGAGAAACCGGCATGAGCCGCTGCGCCAGGGATGAGAACCGCAAGGGCGATCAAGCACATTAGAAATTCACGCATAATTACCTCCTGCAATATGATATGCAGCTTCCATGCCATCGTTGTTGAGGATATTACTTAAGAATATCAGCTAGTTAGTAATTTGGCATCCTGAGATATGGAGCTTCTGCCCCATAATATGGGGGAATCGAGTCACCATAAAAAAAGGCCCTGCGGATCGCAGGGCCTCCCTTTGAGCTTTCAGCTTTGAGCGATCTCACTATCTCCTCTTCTTGATAGCGAATGCCGCGAGCGCGGCCGCAATAAAGGCAAGTCCCATCGGGTTGAACGCGGCCATGGGCATCATGGCGCACATCCCGCCCTCGCTCACTGTTGTGGCGGCCGTGGTATCGTCTGTAGTTACGCCGCTGGTGTCGCACTCGTCGCCGTATTCGTCGCCGTCCACGTTCGCCTGATCAGGGTTGTAGGTCGTGGGGCAGTTGTCAGCGCTGTCCAACACCCCGTCGCCATCCGAATCGGCATCGCCGGCGACAGGGCAACCGGATGCATCGACCACGGTGTCCACAGGTGTGCTGGGGCATGTATCCAGGTTGTCGTACACCCCGTCGCCGTCCGTGTCAGGGCAGCCGACATCGTTGACAGAAGCCCCAGCCGGCGTATCGGCGCAAGCATCCTCGTCGTCCGGCACTCCATCGCCGTCCGCCTCCACGAACCGTTTTTGTCCGTGCCGGCCGTGAACGGGCAGAGGTCAAGCCCATCCGCGACTCCGTCTCCATCCGCGTCCGTAGCAATATCGTCCGGAATACAATTGCCGTTTTCCGCCGCGATCAGGATGGAACCGGTCGATGGATATGAATCGCATCTCAAGTCGTCGGCTCCGAAACTTTTCTGTACATTCAATCTGAGCGTCGCGGTGTCCGGAAGCGCGGCATCAGAGCTCAAGACCGTAGTGGCGCAAAAAAATGACTGACCTGTAGTCACAGAAGCCGGACTCAGCACAACGCACATCAGCGGTTTGGTCGCTGAAATCGAAGTGGTCCCCTCGTCATATAGTACGGCGCGAAACGAACTCGCCGACGGATGCAATGTATCCGAGCCTGGGGTAAACGACCAATAATCTCCGAAATTAAAGGTGTCGGACATCTTTCCGAAAATGCAGATGCCCTTTTCCGTTGTGCTTATATCATGCTTCGTGATCCAGTATTTGGTCGCGTCATTTGAGAGAAAATCTTCAGCAGTGCACAACGTCATCATTTCCCCAATAACCATATCCGGCGCCCAGGCCCTTCCTGAGTAGGCGCCTGTGATGACGGCCATCGTCAGCAATGCGATCGCGATCCTCTTCATATCTCCTCCTCGCTCCCCTGGCAAAAGGCCCCACCCCTATCTCTTGCGCCTTGCAATCATGGGCAAGGCGGCGAGCAACAGCATCAGGATGCCGGAGATGTTGGGCGTTGCGACCGGCGCGATCGTGGAGCATCCGCCTCCGTCGCCCACCGTAGCAGAGGTCTCGGCGGTCG
>JBAZOP010000039.1 GCA_041648665.1 bacterium
CACCGGGAACGGCGGCCTGTTGCGCGGCTCGCCGCGATTCCCCTCTAGAGACTCTATGAGCGCGGTCTCCTCTCCGCATATGTAGGCGCCGGAGCCCATCCTGATCTCGATGTCGAAATCGAAATCCGAGAGACCTGCGACAGACTTGCCGAGCAGGTTCTGGCCGCGCCGTCTGTTCAGGCACTCCTCCAGCTCTGGCCGAAGGTACGAGTACTCGCCGCGCAGATACAGAATGCCGTACTTCGCACCGATAGCCAGCGCGGCTATGGTCATGCCCTCGAACACGAGGTCCGCGCACTCCTTGAGCACAACCCTGTCCTTGAACGTGCCGGGCTCGCCCTCGTCGGCGTTGCAGACGACGTATTTCTTATCGCCTGCCGCTGCCGCAGCGAGGTTCCACTTCACGCCGGTGGGAAAGCCTGCGCCGCCTCGTCCCTTGAGGCCCGACTTGGATATCTCGGCGATGATCTCCGCCCTCTTCATCTTCACGGCGGCCTTGAGCCCCTCCTCGGGCTTCGCCTTCTTGAATGTCACAGGACCCGCATGAACGCTCATATGGTATGCTCCTCCTTTTTCTCCTGCGCGTGCACGCCGTACGTCTGACGGCATTCCTCGAGGATCGCGTGCACGGACTCGGGCGTGACCTTGGTGTACGCCTTGGAGTTCACAAGCAACGCCGGGCCCTGATCGCAGAGGCCCAGGCAGTTGGCCCACTCGAGCGTGAACTTGCCGTCCGCGGTCGTGCGCCCGAACTCGACACCCAGGTCGGTCTGAAGCTGACGCGCGACCTTTTCCCTGCCCACCATGTCGCAGGAGATCGTGCGGCAGAGCCTGATGATGAAGCGACCCTTGGGCTCCGTGTTGAGGAAGCTGTAGAAGGAGACGACACCCATCACCTCCACCGGGTGTATCCCCAGCATGTCAGCGATGATCTGCATCGCGAACGGCGAGATGCGGGAGTACTTCGCCTGCACGCTCTGGAGCATGGGGATGAGCGCGCTGCGGCTCTGCTCGTACTTGGCCATGAGCGGCGCCAGCTCCTGCCTCAGCATATCATGATCGGTCATGAGCATCTTCCATCCCTCCTTTATTTTCTGCCAAGCAGCTCGCCCACCTTCATGACGAGCACGTCGGGCTTGATTGGCTTCTCCTGATATTCGTCGACGGGCACGAGCTCCGCGTCCTTGCCGATGGCTAGCCCGGAGGCCCTGCCCACGTTCGTGAGCATGAGTATCGGCTTTTGAAATCCGTCCCTGCGGAGTTTCTGCGCCATCGATATGCCGTCGTCGGGCAGCTGCATCATCACGTCGAGTATGAGCAGGTCCGGCTTGAACGAGCGCACAGCCGCCATCCCCTCATCCTTGGAGAGGGCGCTGCTCACCTGGTGGCCGGCCTTCTCGAGCACCAGCTTGCCGGCCTGCACCACATCCGGATCGTCGTCCACGATGAGGATCTTCGCCATCTGAGTCTCCTTTCAAAAACAGGACAAAACCCCGGTTTGACGAATGTGCAGCGAAATGGGGCCCCTTTCATATACTTTGAGGCACTGATTGCAAGGGGTTTTTCGCTGAAAAAAGGGGCTAACTCGTTGAAATAATGCCAACTATCTGAAGAGCATCTTCTGGACCTGCACGCCGTCGATTTTGGAGAGCTTGTCCGCCATCTCGTTGCATATCTTCTCATCGCCCACCATCTCAAGGATGATGACGCCGTTCGGCGCGCAGACGTTGTCGCTGGCGTCGTGCAGACCCAGCCGCGTCCTTATGTTGCAGCCATATTGGGTGAATATGCCCTGCACGTCCGTTGCCTTCTTCACCCGGTTCGAAACGTGGACCCCGAAGATCATGTGTTTTTCCATCGCTCCCCCTGTCATCGAATTGAGTTGATCGTTCGATGGGGATGTAATTATCAGAGAGCGCTTGACCCGGTCAAGCTGCGAAAATAAAGATCAGCCGGATTTAGATTGATTGTAAGCGCACAACTTGTTATCAGTGCGGACATATGGGTCTTCTGGATCAAAACAAGATAGAGGCAACGCTGGCGGAATGCGGCCCTGTCCATATCAACAGGGCAAGGGAAATACTGGCGCGCGGAAGAGAACTCAAAGGAGTGCCGCCTGGCGATGCCATAGCGCTTTTGTCTGTGGACGACCCGGCGATCCTCTCCGAGATATTTGAGACCGCGCACCATATAAAGGATGCGATCTACGGAAACCGGCTGGTCCTCTTCGCGCCCCTCTACATCTCCAACCTCTGCGACAACGACTGCGCCTACTGCGCCTTCAGAAAGGCCAACAAGGATGTCGTGCGCAGGGCGCTGACGCAGGAGGAGATACTGAGCGAGACCCTTGCGCTCATAGGCGAGGGGCAGAAGCGCGTGCTGCTCGTGGCGGGCGAGTCGTACACGGACGAAGGGCTGAATTACGTCTTCAAATCCATAGACACGATCTACAGGGCAAAGAGCGACAAGGGAAATATCAGGCGCATCAACGTCAACATAGCCCCGCTCACGGTCGAGGAGTTTCGCTCGCTGCACGAATGCGAGATAGGCACCTACCAGCTCTTCCAAGAAACTTACCACGAGCCCACGTACAGGCGGCTGCATTCGCGCGGACCGAAGGCGGACTACGCATACCGCCTCGAGACCATGGACCGCGCGTACCAGGGCGGATTCGACGACGTGGGCATAGGCGTGCTCTTCGGCCTCTACGACTGGCGCTACGAGATCGCGGCGCTGCTTGCGCACATCGAGCACCTCGAGAAAAAATTCGGCGTGGGACCCCACACGATTTCAGTGCCGAGGATCGAGCCGGCCCATGGCGCGCCGCTCTCCTACGATCCGCCGCACGCGCTCTCGGACGCTGATTTCAAAAAGATCATAGCGGTGCTGCGCATCGCGGTCCCCTACACCGGCATCATCCTGAGCACCCGCGAGGGCGCTGCCATGCGCAGGGAGGCGTTCGGACTCGGCGTGTCTCAGATATCCGCCGGCTCGCGCACGAACCCGGGCGGCTACACGCACGGGGACGCCGAGGAAGCGGCAAATCCCGAGGCGCGCGACGCGCAGTTCTCGCTGGGGGACACGCGCCCGCTCATGGAGGTGATCCGCGACGTCGTGGAGCACGGGCACATCCCATCCTTCTGCACCGCGTGTTACAGGCTCGGCCGCGTGGGAAAGGACTTCATGGACCTGGCCAAGCCCGGCCTCATCAAACACAACTGTCTGCCCAACGCGCTGCTCACCTTCGCCGAATATCTCCACGACTTTGCGGACGAGTCTCTCCGCTACAAGGGTTTCGAGATGATCGAGACGATGATCGAAAGGGACATCGAGCAGAAGCCTGTGAGGGAGCGCATTCGCGGCATCCTCGAAGAGATCGAATCCGGCAAGAGGGACATCTTCGTCTAGGTCAGGAGCTCAGGGCCTTCTTCAGATTGCCTATCGCCCGGTTCACTGCGTCGCAGACCGCGCGCGAGGAAATGGTGGCTCCGGTGATCGCCTCGATCCGGCCGCCGTCCTTGTCGACCTCGACCGGCGTCTGCTTCCCGTCGAACCCCAGCTGAAACCATGGTCTCAAGGCCGACTCGTCCGGGCTCTCTCCCGCGAGCACGGTTCGCCACGTCTTTTTAGACTTTATCTCCACGATCTTATCGCCGAGCCCAGGCGTCTCGTTCTGGTAGAGCACCTCTACGCCCTTGATGACGAAGTCTTTGTCCACACCGACCATGACCCTGAGGACGCTGGAGTAACCGGTGGCCGAGCCGACTGCGACATAGCCAACCTCCTCGCCCTCCCTCTTCGCCACGCAGTATTCGAAAGATCTGCCGTCGATCTTCGCCTCTTTCACCTCGAACTCGCTCGCTTCCGGAAACACGACCTTGAGCGCCGATTCGATCCCCCGAGCGGCCTCCGCCTCTTTCGCCGGCTGGGTGAGGATATACAGCCCGGCGAGCGAGGCCGCCGAGATCACGGCGACCAGCGTGAGCACGAGGGGGAATTTTATGTACTCAGGCATTTTTCGCTGCATGTCTTCCGGCTCCGAAGAAATTGGGCGCTGTGAAGCGGTCTATCAGCCACACCACTGTGTTCATTATGAGTATCGAATAGCAGACCCCCTCGGGGTATCCGCCGTAGAGCCTGATGAGCGCGACCAGCACGCCGCAGCCTGCGCCGTAGATCGCCTGTCCCTTCGACGTCAGCGGGCTCGTCACCATGTCGGTGGCCATGAAAAAAGCGCCGATCATGAGTCCGCCCGAGAGCGCGTGTGCAAGGGCCCTGGCCAGCGCCGCGCCTACGGTGAGGGTGCCCGCCCATATCGAGATCGTGCCGCCCGAATCCCCGGCCTGCGGCAGCAGCGCGGCAAGCGCCATCACGGTCAATATGTACGAAAGAGGCAGCCTCCAGTTGACGTATTTTTTTACGACAAGATACGAGGCGCCGAGGATGAGCGCGAGCGCGGAAGTCTCGCCTATGGAGCCGGGGATCGCGCCCAGGAAGAGCCGGCCGAGCGAATACTTGCCGAAGAAAGCGAGCGGCGCATCCTTGAGCACGAGGCACGGCGTCGCCATGGTCACTGCGTCCACTCCCAGTATCGAGCCCCTGAACGCCTGTTTGAGGATCGGCCACTGCGGCATCACGATCGACCCTGAATAGGCCGCCAGCAGGAATGCACGGCCGGCGAGCGCCGGGTTCCATATGTTGCAGCCAAGGCCGCCGAACGCATGTTTGGCTATGATTATCGCGAACGCGCTGCCGACCGCGGGGATGTAGAGCGGCACATTGGGGGGCAGGCACATGGCGAGCAGCAAGCCGGTGAGCACCGCCGAACCATCGTTCACCGTTATCGGCACTCCGCGGAAGCGTTGCGCCGCGGCCTCCGAAGCTATCGCAACAGCGATCGAGACCACGACCACGAGCATGGCGTACCACCCGAAGTTCATGAAGCCGACGAAGAGCGCGGGCAGGAGCGCTGCATTCACGCTCCACATGATGCGCGGGATAGAGTCCTTTGTGCCGAGGTGCGGCGCCGGACCTACGATCAACTTGTTTTCCAATATAGTGTCGCTCATTTCTTCTTTGCCTTCCATGCCGCGTATTCCGCCTTCGCCTTCTTTATATAGTGCACGATCGGCCTGCGCGAAGGGCACTCGAACGTGCACGTGCCGCACTCCATGCAGTCGAGGACGTGCAGCTCCTCGTAGCGCTCCACCTCGCCCGCCTCTATCGCCTTTATCATCTCGGCCGCCATCCCCCGCAGGGGGCATACCGCAATGCAGCGGCCGCATCGTATGCACGGCCCGGGCATGAAGTCCGGCATCTTCTTGAAAGCCAGGATCCCCGAGGTTCCTTTGACCACCGGGAAGTCGAGGTTTGGCAGGGCGATGCCCATCATCGGTCCGCCCAGCACCACCTTCTTCGTCTTCGGATCGAGCCCCTGCCTCACGAGGACGTCCTTTATCAACGCGCCGATCGGCACAATGAGGTTCGCAGGGCGCGCCACTCCGTCGCCCGTGACCGTGACCGGCCTCTCCACAAGGGGTCTCGCCTCGACCACCGCGTCGTAGACCGCATATGCGGTGGAGACGTTCTGCACCACGACGCCGACGTCCAGCGGCAGCCTGCCCGGAGGGACCTGGCGGCCGGTCAGCGCCTCGATCAGCTGCTTCTCCGCGCCCTGCGGGTATTTGACCTTGAGCAGCTCGATCCTCACGCCCTCGTCAGCCCAGACCGTGTCGCGCATCTTCTCGAAGGCGTCCTGTTTGTTCGATTCCACCCCGACTATCGCACGGTTCACCCCCAGGGCCTTCATCATGATGCGCAGCCCCTCGGCGATGCCGCGCGCGCGTTCGAGCATCATGCGATAGTCGCATGTGAGAAACGGCTCGCACTCGATGCCGTTGAGTATCAGGGTGTCTATCGGCCTGTCGGCCGGGGGCGAGAGCTTCACGTGCGTGGGGAAGGCCGCGCCCCCGAGGCCCACGACGCCTGCATCCCGCACCGCTGCGCGGATCTTCTCCAGCCCCATGTCGCGCCATTCGCGCTTTACGCCCGTCCCCTCGGCCCAGTTGTCCAGGCCGTCCGATTGTATGACGATGTGGTCGCAGACCGCGCCGTTCTGCATGGGCCTCTGCTCGACGGCCACGACAACGCCGGATACGGAGGCGTGCACCGGCACCGAGACAAAGCCGTTGGCCTCCGCCACGACCTGGCCCTTTGAGACCTTGTCGCCCTTCCCGACCACCGGCCTGGACGGCGCGCCCGTGTGCTGAGACACCGGGAGCACGACGACGGAAGGCGCAGGCATGCGCTCGAGCGCTGCGCCCTTTGAGAGATCCTTGTATTCCGGAGGATGAACTCCGCCGCTTTTGAAAGTCTTCATAAATATCGCGATGCGTTCACGACTCGCCGCTCACAGCATTTTTCACGGGCCAGAGCCCGAGACCTTTTCTCGTCTCCCTGTAGCTCATTATAGTTCCGGTCGGGCACTCCTTGACGCACAGCCCGCAGGAGGTGCACTTTTCGTAATCGAAGACGGCGAGGTTGTCCTTCACATGGACCGCATCGAACTCGCACACGGTCTCGCACTTCTTGCACGCGATGCAGCCGACCTTGCAGATCTTTCGGACCGCCCTCCCGGATTCTAGGGATTTGCACCTCACGTGCACGAGTTTGGAGAGCGGGATCAACTCGAAGAGGGCCTTGGGGCACGCCGCCACGCACTTCGCGCAGCTGACGCACTTCGCCTCGTCCACCTCGGGGAATCCCTTTATCATGTGAAGCGCGTCGAAGGAGCAAGCCCTGGCGCAGTCCCCGAAGCCTATGCACCCGAAGATACACTCCTTGGGGCCCTTGTGCATGAGGTTCGCGGCCTGGCAGGTCGCAATCCCCTCGTATATGAAGCGATCGCCCACATCCCTGCCCTGGCAGCGCAGGACCGCGACCCTCTTCTCGGCGACCTTCGCCTCCACGCCCATGATGTCGGCGACAAGGTGCGCCACGTGCTCCCCGCCCGGTATGCAGGAGGTGACATCGGCGGAGCCGTGGACCACCGCCTTCGCGAGGCCGTGGCAGCCGGCGAGCCCGCAAGCCCCGCAGTTGGAACCGGGCAGAGCCCTCTCCACGCGCTCGATGCGCGTGTCCACCGTCACCCGAAATACGCGCGAAGCCACGTAGAGACCGATCCCGAAGAGGAGGCCCAGAAACCCGAGTATGATTACAGGAGGCAGCATCTATTGTCCCATCCCTGCGAATCCCATGAACGCAAGGGCCATGAGTCCCGCGCAGATGAACGCGAGCGGCGCGCCGCGCAGCGCAGGCGGAATGTCGTACTTCTCGAGCTTCTCCCTGATGCCGCTCATGAGGAATATCACTATCAGGAAACCGACTCCGCCGCCGAAACCTTGAAGAACGCTCTTCGCAAAACTCTCTGAGAGGCTGTTCATGATCCCGAAGTCCTTCACGTTGAGCAGTGCCACGCCGAGCACCGCGCAGTTGGTGGTGATCAGAGGCAGATAGATGCCAAGCGACTCATAAAGCGGCGGGATCACCTTCATGAGGAACATCTCCACCATCTGCACCAGCGTGGCTATCACGAGGATGAACACGATAGTGGTCAGAAACGTGAAGTCGAAATCCGACGCAGGCCTGCCCGCGCCCATCAACATATAGAAGAGGTTATGCTCGGTCGGGGCCAGCAGAAACTCGAAGACCACCCAGGAGACCGCGGAGGCCATGGTCATGACGAAGATCACCGCGAGCCCCATGCCGACCGCCTGCTTGCGGCGTTTCGAGACCCCTATGAAGGGACAGAGCCCCAGAAACTTCGCGAGTATGAAGTTGTTTACCAGGGCGATGGATATGAAGAGCAGTATGTAGGATCTCATACGTTGCGGGCCAGCCTCCGCGCCCTTCTCCAGTTCATGTAAGCCATTATGAACGCGATCACGAAGAAAGCCCCCGGGGCCATGACCATGACCGACGCCGGCGCCATGTAGCCCTCCGGCGCATAGGCCTCGGCGATCCTGATACCCCAGAACGTGCCCGACCCCAGCACCTCGCGTATGGATGCTATGATGAGCAGCGCCATGCCAAAACCCAGCCCCATGCCCAGGCCGTCCAGTATCGAGGGGAGAAGCATGTTGCGCTGCGCGAAAGCCTCTGCGCGACCCAATATTATACAGTTGACCACGATCAGCGGAATGAAGATGCCCAGCGACTGGTTGAGCGCCGGCAGATACGCCCCCATCACCATCTCCACGACCGTGACGAAGGTGGCGATCACCACTATGAAGCACGGGATGCGTATCTTCGAGGGGAAGAAGCGGTTGAACAGGGAGATGAACGCGTTGGAGCCGACGAGCACGAACGTGGCGGCGAGCCCCATGCCGACGGCGTTCTTGACCGAGACTGAAACAGCGAGGGAGGGGCAGAGCCCCAGCATGAGCACGAAGACCGGGTTCTCGCGGAAGAACCCCTTTATCACCTCGCTTTTCATCAGCCCCTCGAAATTTGCGGCAAATTGGCAGAAAGCCCGCCAAATATCAAGCCCCTCAGAAAAGTCTGACGCGAGAGTCCCACTCCTTCGCGAGCATGAGCCTGGGCGCAAGGCCGGCGGAGACCCATGCGATGGGGCCGTCGGGGCCATGCTCTATCATCATGGCGTCATAACCCTTGAGCGACTTTATGACCGTCCGGCCTTCCTCTCTGCCGAGGACCATGAGCGCGGTGGCCAGGGCGTCGGCGCCTGCGCCGGTGCCTCCCACGACCGTGGCCGCGATCATCCCGTTCTCCACCGGCCTGCCGTCGCGCGGGTCGATGATGTGCGAGTAGCGCTTCCCATCTATCTCCACGTACCGCTCGTAGCTTCCGGAGGTCACCACCCCGCCCATCGCGACATCGACCGCCCCCATGAGCTCGCCCCGTTCCTTCATCGGATCCTGGATCCCGAACCTGAACGAGCCCTGTCCAAACGCCAGCGCGTTGCCTCCCGCGTCTATCACCCCACGCGCCACCCCGCGCCGCATGAGGAGGCGTGCGATCTCGTCGGAGATGAACCCCTTTGCGATCGCGCCGAAGTCGAGCGCCATGCCGTCCCCGGCGAAACGAATCGTGCCGGATTCCACCTCCACCTTGTCGAAGCCGACATCCTCGAGGGCGCGACGCAACCCCTCCGCGCCGGGCATGGCACCTTCGCTGCCGGCCCGTCTCCACAGCTCGACGAGCGGGGTGATGGTGGGATCGAACGCCTTATCGCTCGCCTCATTCCACTCGCGCGATAGCGCAAGCATCCTCTGCATGTCCTCGCTGATATCTATCTTCTCCCTGCCCGCCAGAGAGTTTAAGCGATGCAGCTCGCTCCCCTCTTTGAATCGGTTGAAGATCAACTCGAGCCTTGCCACCTGCGCCTTCACAGACGCCATATCCGCCTCGAACTCCTCCGCGCTCCTGCCGTAGGCCACCACCTTGAACGGAATGCCGCCCATGGGGAAGAATGTGGCCTCGCGCCTCGCTGGCTCGCTCCTCATGACCAGGAAAGCCAGAAACACAAAGGCGCCCGTAACGACAGCGACGGATAAAACTTTGGATGCGCGCTTCATACGCCTGCGACTCTTATGTGCAAAACACAAGCTGTCAAGGCAGCTTTACATCCCCCTCCATATGAATATAGTGCATCCCGATATGCGCAGAGCATCCGTCATAATCGCCTTCTTTGCAGTTCTCCTGCTGCCCTCCCTTGCGCCGGCGGCCTTTCCAAAACCGCAGGGCTTTGTGAACGACTTCGCCTCCGTCATCTCCGCCAAAACCAGGGGAAAGATGGAGTCCATGCTTGTCGCGTTCCAGGGACAGACCGGGATCGAGGTGGCGGTCGTCACCCTCCCCTCGCTCGACGGCGAGCCGATCGAGAACGCCGCCGTGAAGCTCTTTCAGGAATGGGGGATCGGAAAGAAGGGCCGCGACAACGGCGCGCTCTTCCTCATCGCCCCAACCGAACGCAAGGCCCGCATCGAGGTGGGCTACGGCCTCGAAGGCGCGATCAACGACGCGCTCGCGGGGAGATTGCTGGACGAGGCTGTGTTGCCGAAATTCAGGGAAGGCGACATGGACGCGGGAATCGCCTCCGGAGCGATCGCGATAGTGGACACGATTTCGAAGAAAGAGGGGGTCGCGTTCGACGCAGCTTCCGCCTTCGGCTCCGGCGCACCCGCAGTCTACGGGAAAGAAAAAGAGAAAAGCGGGCCGCTCCAGAAGATTTTCAAGGTTATCGTGATGATCATCATGATCATCGTCTTCATCCGCCACCCGTGGCTGTTCCTGCTCATCATGAGCAGCGGAAGAGGCGGAGGCGGTGGCGGCGGCTTCAGCGGGGGGTTCGGAGGATTCGGCGGCGGGATGTCCGGCGGCGGAGGGGCAAGCAGGGGATGGTAACCTGGCGGAGGAAAAGATGACACCACACGAACTTGCACGGGAACTCGAGCGGGTGTACGGCGCGGACCTCAAGGCGGTCGTGCTCTACGGATCCGCGGTCGGCAGGGACTACTCCAAGAAATACTCGGACTACAACGTGTTCTGCGTCCTCTCCGAAGCCACGCCCGCGCTGCTGGCGAAATCCAACGCGATCCTGCGCAAATGGATGAAGAAGGGAAACCCAGCCCCCCACTTCTTCGACTCCGCCCACATAGAACGCTCTCTCGACGTCTTCCCGATGGAGTTCCTGGACATGCAGGACCGGCACGAGGTCCTGCTCGGCCGCGATCCGCTGACGGAGGTCAATGTCGCCCCGGACAATCTCAGGCATCAGTGCGAGAGCGAGCTCAAGGGAAAGCTCATCCACTTGAGGACCTTCTACGCAGCCAACTGCAACAGGCCCAAAGAGATCGCGAAGATGATGGTCGATTCGTTCCCGACGTTCATCGCCGCCATGCGCGGCACCCTGAGGCTCCTGGGCAAGAAGCCCCCCGCCGACGCGCGGGCGGTCGTCGAGCTCGTGGGCGGGCTCATAGACGTCAACCCGACAATATTCTTCGACATCCTGGAGATCAGGAGCGGCGTCTCGCTCCTGCCCCGCGGAGACGAAGCCCTGTCTGCGTTCGAGCTCTACTTGACAGAACTCGCCTCGCTAACTAGGTTCGTGGACCAGATTCAAACTGCATAACATCCGTAAATGATCGGAGGACGCATGCAAAAGAAATGGATAATACTAGGAGTTATATTGCTGGTGCTCATAGCCTTCGGCGGCAGCTGCGTGGGCAAGTATAACCAGCTCATGACGCTCAACGAGTCCGTGACCACGGCCTGGGCGCAGGTGGAGAACGTGTTGCAGCGGAGGAATGACCTGATCCCCAACCTCGTCAACACGGTGAAGGGCTACGCGGCGCAGGAGCAGAAGGTCTTCATAGACGTGACCGAGGCGCGCGCAAAGGTCGGCGGCGCGACGACCATACCTGACAAGGTCGACGCCAATAACCAATTGACCGCGGCGCTGGGCAGGCTCATGCTCGTGGTCGAGCGCTATCCGGACCTCAAATCCAACCAGAACTTCCTGGCCCTCCAGGACGAACTCGCCGGGACCGAAAACCGCATAGCCGTGGAGAGAATGCGCTACAACGAGACGGTCAAGGCATACAACGTGTTCGTCCGCCACTTCCCGAACAACGTAATAGCCGGGATATTCGGCTACGCGCGCGAGAACGTGTACTTCAAGGCGGAGGATGAGGCGAAGGCTGCGCCTACGGTGGATTTCGGAATGGAGCCGCAGGGCCCAAAACAGTAGTCGATCCCATGAAGGACGCAGAGCAAGGCCGGTCGAAAGACCGGCCTTTTTTTACATCAAAAACGAAAGGGCAAGATTGGAGAGCGCGCCTGCGGTGATCGCCACGATGAGCATGATGATCGTCGAGAGCATGAGCAACCTGAGCCCCAGCTCCTTGGCGATCATGACGAACGTCGCCACGCACGGAAAGGTCATGGCCAGGGCCACGGTCGCCACGATCAGCTGCCTGGTGGAGAGCCCTAGCGGCGAGAGCATGCCCATCGCGATGTCCTTGCGCAGGAAACCCATGGCCATCGAGACCACCGCCTCGCGCGGAAGCCCCCACAGCCTTTCCACCACGGGAGAAGCGGCGGCGGCGACCCATTCGAACGCGCCCGCAGCATAGAGCAAGTTGACGACCAGCACTCCTGCCAGGACCACCGGCAGCGCCTCTTTGAGGAAATACATAGTCCTCATCCAGAATTTCTTCATGAACGCGGAGGCGTTGGGCCACCTGATCGGCGGCATCTCAATTATATGCTCGGGGCTGAAGCCCCTCTTCACGAGCCTCGCCAGCACGAGACCCGTGAAGAGCCACGACAGGAATATGATGAAATAAACGGTGAAGACATAGATGAGTCCCCTCGCGCCCACCAGCCCGATGATCATGGCCTGCAGCGACGCGCACGGCACGCCGATGGATATCAGCGTGATGGCGATGAACCTCTCGCGCCTGGACTCGAGGTTGCGCGTGGCCATGATGCCCGGAACGTTGCAGCCCAGACCCAAAAGATGCGGCACGATCGCGTAGCCGTGAAGCCCCATGTGGTGCATGGTGCGGTCGAGCAACACGGCAAAGCGCGGCAGATAGCCCAGGTCCTCCAGAAAACCCAGCACGAGGTAGAACCCGATTATGTACGGCAGCACGGCGGCTATCTCGATATAGAAGCCTGTGGTCAGAAGCCCGAAGGAATGGCCGAAGTCGATCTGTCCGTCCACCAGCCTGCCGATCAGCACATCGTGCAGAAACGGGTATCCGGCTATGGCGGCGGAGAGGGACTCGAGCGGCCCCCTGGCCAACTCGAACAGCGGATCGAACACGTGCCGGATCAGCCCCTCGCCGATCGCGCGTATGATCGCAAACGAGGCGACGAGGACGATGGCCGCGATGAAGAGGCCGCCCACCGGATTGAGGGCCACGTCCTCTATCCTCTGCCTCAAGGTGTGGCGGTGATGCGTGAGGCTCTGTACCTCGGAGATTATTTCGCCGATCGCCTTCCAGCGCTCCCCTTCCCCGATGCTGCGCAGGCTTCTCTCCGGCGCCGCCTCCAGCGCGTCGATCGCCTGTTTGATCCCCTCGCCCGTCACCGCAACAGTGGGGACGACGGCGCAGCCCAGGCGCGCAGCGAGTTTCTCCACGTCGATCTTGATGCCGCGATGGGCTGTCTCGTCCCACATGTTGAGCATGATCACCGTGGGGAGGCCCTTCTCCACCAGCTGCAGCGTGAGGTTGAGGTTGCGCTCCAGGTTGGTGGCGTCGACCACGTTGATGACGAGGTCGGCCTTGGAGAGCATCGTCGCGGCGACCTCCTCGGCCTTGCACGCAGGTTCGATCGAGTACATGCCCGGCGCGTCGATCACCTGGGCCCTCTTGCCCTGAAAGAGCATCTGGCCGCTCATGAACTCGACGGTCGTGCCGGGATAGTTCGAAGCGATCGCGTGGACGCCGGTGAGCCTGGTGAAGACCACGCTCTTGCCCACGTTGGGGTTGCCTATGAGGACGATCCTCTTCATGACCAGGGCCCCCCGACCATGATCTTCCCGGCCATGCCGTGGCCGACCGCCAATTGCCTTCCGTCAACCGAGACGACCACGGGTCCGCCCATGAGCATGGCGCTGATCTTGGTGATGAGCTTGCCCGGCCTGATGTTCATGGCCGCAAGCCTATTCTCAATCCCGCGGCCTCCATCGATGCGGCGGACCACGCCCCTCTGGCCCGGCTTGAGCTTCTCCAGCGGCGTGAGCTCTTCCTCGACGGAGAGCGCAGAGAGCGGCTCTTTGACCGCCTTCTTCGCACAGCGGCTGCAGACCCCGTAGAGCGAGAGCGTGTGATCCTCGACCACGAAGCCGTGCCGGCCGGCGACCTCCTCCTGCAGCTCCTCTATGTCGGGGTTCGCAAACTCGATCATTTCGCCGCAGCGGCGGCATATGAGATGGTCGTGGTGGCGGTGCGCGAAGGCGTGCTCGTAGATGAGCGAACCGTCCTCGAGTCTCAGCTCGCGCGCGAGACCTGCGCCGACCAGGAGGCACAGCGCGCTCTGCACGGTCTTGAGGTCGAGCGAGCGATGATCCTTTTTGAGCTTCTCCCAGAATTCGGCCGCAGTGATATGATGCTCGGAGGAGAGGAACTTGAGCAGTATCATCTCGCGCACGCCGCTCTTGTGCAGCCCCTTTGAGGTGCAAAAATCCCTCAGCATGTCCAGCTGTCTTCGAAACCTTCCCTTCACAGGAATCAATCCTTCCTTTTTTAGGAAACTTTACCGAATGCGCGGGGATAGTGCTCAGGATAAGGGCCCGTTGTCAAGCCGACCGACGGAACACCGGAGAGCTCCCTTGAAAGTTTCTGGAGTAAAAAGCTTATTTCCTGAGCAACTCCTCTGCGGCGATAAAATGGGTCTCAGGTGCAGAACAAAAACCCCTGGCCGGCATGACCGCAACGGAGCCCTTGTCTTTCAAAGGTCCATCGGGCGGCTCGACAGGCTGGACGATTACCACTTCCTCGGTCAGGAAATCCCTCAGATTTAAATCAAAGAGAGGTTTCAGCTCCGGGCCGAGGTAGATCTTGAACTTGTCATCTCCATTGTAAACATCATGTCTGTTGCCGAAGACAAACAGCACGACACCCCACTCCCTCATCTTAAACGTCCTGAGCCCCAAACCGCTGCTCCACAAGAACAGCGATCCGGAGTGAGCCTTCTCAAACGATTTCCAAGCATACACCTGCTCGGCGGCATCGTAAGCATTCGCTCTCCAAATTATGGATGCGGACGAAATCCAGGGAGCGCCTTCATAGCCGGACAACCGACTGAACTTACCGGCCCACCCGGACGTATCTATGGCAAAGGATCTCAGCGGCGCATCAGGCCCCACTTTTGCCTCCTCCGATTCATGCAAAGGAGAGAGCCCATCTGAGACAGGTTGAAAACTATCATGCTGAACAGGAGATCCTTCTGAGACTAACGGAGAATCCTCAGGCAAGTTGAGGCAATACAAATCAAGATTTGCGGAAACATCCCTTGTCGATGAAAGGCTCGTCTCAGCTCCGCACATATTCATTCCTCCCTGTACCGTAACTGATTTCGAAGATATCAAAATTGATAATCATGTCTTATGCGACGTCTTCGCCTCGGTCAACGATGATCTTCAATGCCTTGAAGAAACAACCCATTTTGCTCAAATGTGCCTCGACACCTCGTCCAGGAGGTCCTGGCGGTCGATGAAGTCCTCGAGGTAGTCCTTCCTGGCGCTGGAGATCACGAGCACAGGCGAACGGTCATACCTCGCGAGCCAGCGGCGGTAACAGCGCTCCAGGCGCCTCAGGTATTCGCCGGGGACGTCCTTCTCGATGGCGCGGCCGCGGCCTGAGATGCGCTTTTTGAGAACGTCCAGCGGGCACTCGAGGTAGATGAGCAGGTCCGGCGGATTGATGACCTCGAGCATGACCTCGTAGAGCTCGCGGTACGTCCTGTATTCCTCTTTGGACATGCACCCCTGCCGATGGAGATTCCTGGCGAAGATCTCCGCGTCCTCGTAGATCGTGCGGTCCTGCACCACGGTCCCTGGATAGGCGTCGAGCTCGCGGTGGATGCGGAACTTGTGCGTGAGGAAGTGCATCTGCGAATGGAAGGCCCAGCGCTTCATGTTCTTGAAGAAGGGTTTGAGAAACGGGTTGAGATCGTTCGGTTCGAAGAACGGCTTCAGATCGAAGTGGTCGCAGAGGAACTTGACCAGCGTGGATTTGCCCGCCCCCATGTTGCCCGCGACCGCTATATATTTGGTGGCCATCCCGGAGAGGCCTATTCGTCCTCGATCAACTCGCCCGGCTTTCCTCCGGGCTTCTCGAAGTAGTCGAGCTTGTCGATCGGCATGGTGACGCTGGTGCAGATGTTGCCAAGGTGCGCAGCCACCCTCTTGAAGAAACGGATGATGAGCGCCACAGCCACCGCATTGCGCTCCTTGTTGTCGCGCGCCAGTTCCCAGACGTAGCGGTCGCAATCCTTCTCGAGTTTGTATGCCTCCGCGCGGGTCGAGCGGGCTATCTCCTTGTCTTTGTTGTCGAAGGCGAGCTTGGTCCTGTCGAACCAGGAGAGCATCTTATAGCGCATGTCCACCAGGAGCGTCAGGAGCGGATCCTTGAGCAGATTGGGGGCGTTGCGGTAGATCTCGTCTATGTTCTTGCAGTAATCGCCGATCCTCTCCACATCCTTGGAGAGGCTCATGAGGATGAGACACGGCACCACGTCGGCCACCCCCTGCACCGTAAGATGCGTTACGATATCCCTCCGTATGACCTGCTGCAGGGTGTTGAGTCTGCTGTCCATCCTCGCGAGCTGGACATGGGACGACTCGATCTTCCCTGAATCGGTCAACGACGCGGTGGAGCGCTCGAACATCTCCTTCGCGATGACGATCATCTCGTCGAATTGCTTGAAGATCTCCGCGAGCGGCGTCTTATCATGCCAGATAGCCAGAAGCTCCTTCAAGACCATATATCACTCCTTTCTCTCAAAGCCGCTCGGTGATGAGCATGCCCAAGAGGGGTATGAGGAAGAACATCGTGATTATGTAAACGAACACCAGCTTCTTGTGCCTCACGAAATAATGAGCCAGGAACCTGGAGATGACGATCGGTATCCTGCGCATGAACGGCGGCACGAAGAATACGAGAGTGCCGCAGATGTTGAAGAGCAGGTGAACGAACGCGATGGTGAGTCCATTCTGGTTGCCTGCCAGCGTGGCCAGCAGCGCGGTCACCGTCGTGCCTATGTTGGCGCCGACCGTTACTGGGAAGGCCTGCTCCAGATTGATCAGACCCGCGCCCACCAGCGGCACCAGCATCGACGTTGTGATGGAGCTGGACTGGATTATGGCAGTGAGTGCAAGCCCTATGGCGAAGACGAAATAGGGGTTGGCGGAGAATACGCGCTGTATCCAGTGCTCCGCCCTGGATGATGTGGCCCTGCGCATGAGCTTCACGATGTAGGCTAGAGCGACAAAGACCAGCGCCAGCGATATCGCAACGCTGATTATGCCTGTGACGCATTCGGAGAAGCCGGCCCTGTCGATCATGAAGCCGTGGGTCAGCTTCACCAGCGGCTGGATCAGCGGTTTCAGCGGACTGTCGAAACCGCCGGCCTGGGAGCCGTAGAACACGGCGGAGAGATAATGCGCAGCCGTGTCCAGGAAACCGGTCGCCAGCTGCAGCGGCAAGAGAACGATCACCGACAACACGTTGAACATGTCGTGCACATTGGCGCCGGCGTACGCGCGCTCGAACTCGTCGTTGCGTCTTATGTGCCCGAGCGAGACGATCGCGCACGTGATCGTCGTGCCGATATTCGCGCCCATGACTATCGGGACCGCGTTGTGCACTGTTATTCCGCCTGCCGACACAAGCGCCACAATCAGCGACGTGGTGAGCGAGGAGCTCTGCACTATCGCGGTCGTGAGTATGCCGATCATGAGCCCTGCGAAGGGGTTGGTCGTGGCGGAGAGCAGGCCCTCGGCAACGCCCTTACCCAGCATCTTGAATGAGCTTCCCAACAGGTCGATTGAAAAGAGGAACAAATAAAGAAGTACGAGGAATAGCAGCCCCCGCACGAGACCCGGAATAAATCTCAATACGCGTGGAGACATAGGCCGCCCAATATAACAAAGGGAAATCTAAGTAAAGATCATTTCCGGCGCATCTCCCTTATGAACTCCTCCAGCGCAGGCACGACCTCGAACATGTCGCCCGCGATCCCGTAGTCAACGCGCGAGAATATCGGCGCCTCAGGATCGCTGTTTATCGCGACGACGACCTTGGAGGAGCGCATGCCGCTCATGTGCTGGATCGATCCCGAGATGCCGCAGGCGATGTAGAGCGCAGGGCTCACCGCTCTGCCCGACTGGCCGACCTGGTGGTCGTGCGATATCCACCCCTCGTCCACCGCCGCCCTGGAAGCGCCGACCGTTGCCCCGAGCGCCCTTGCCAGATCCCTTATCATGCCGAAGTTCTCGGCGTTTCTGATTCCGCGGCCTGCGGCCACGATCCTGTCGGCCTCCGCCAGGTCCACCATGCCGGGCTCCGACTCCTCCACGCGCTCGATGCGCACGCCCTGTGCATCAACGGTCTCGACGACTGAAACTGCAGGCAACTTGTCGAACGCCGGTGGGATTGAAAATGAATTCGGCCGCACGGAGGCGAACGCGGGGCTCGATAAAAGCCTCACCGCTGCGATCGCAGCCCCGCCGTAGACAGGCCTCTCGAAGAGGACCTTTTCCCCCTCCACTGATATGCCCGTGCAGTCGGATGCCATCCCAACGCCCAGCCTCATGGAGGCCCTGACCAGGAGGTCTGCGCCGAAGGGGGTGGATGAACCCAGCACGCAGTCGGGGGCGAAGCGAGCTACGGCAGCGCACAGAGGCTGGGCGAGCGCCTGCCCCGAACGCGCATCGTTGCCCGAGGCATTCGCAGCAAACACAGTGTCTGCGCCTGCCCTCCCCAGCTCTCGAGTCAGCGCATCTCCGGACGCGCCCGCGACGAAGGCCGCAACTTCGCCTCCCGGCGCCACGAGCGACGCCGCCTTGCCGATGAGCTCGGCCGAATGGCGCTTGAGAGCGCCCCCCTCTGACTCCGCCACTACGAGTATCATCATACTCAGATCACCTTCGCCTCTTCCCGCAAGAGCCTCACCAGCTCACGGGCCGCATCTCGCGGCCGGCCCGCTATCATCCTCCCCCTCCTCCTCTCGGGAGGAGGCGCAAGCCGCTCGATCGACATCGCGCTCTTGACCTCAACTCCGAGCTCCGACGCATTGGTCTCAGCGATCGGCTTTGATTTCGCCTTGAGTATCCCGGGGAGAGAAACGTATCTCGGCTGGTTGAGGCTCTTCTCGCAGCCGATCAACGCGGGAAGCCGGACCCTTATCATCTCCTTCACTCCTGCGCCCGCGGCCCTCGTGCATACGGCCTCCTTAAAAGCGGGATCGCACTCGAATTTCTCTACCGGGGAGACATGCGGAAGCGAGAGCATCTCGGCCACGCCGATGTGCACCTGGCCCCAACCTGCGTCCGTGGAGATCTTGCCCGCGAACACGATATCGAACCCCTCGCGCCTGCAGGCTGCGGCCAGCAGCGTCGCCGTGAAGAAGGGGTCCGGCAGAAGGCCCTCGACGTCGATACGCAGGCCGCGGTCAGCGCCCATGGCGAGCGCCCGGCGCATGGTTTCCTGCGCGTGGACGAGGCCGGCCGTAACGATCACGACCTCTACCGCCCGGCACGCCTCCGGCGAAGCCGTGGCGGTCGGGCCGCACAAAGATTCCCTGAGGCGCAGCGCCTCCTCGAGCGCGATCTCGTCGTATGGGTTTATCACCCATTGGATGCGGTCAGCGATTATGGATTTTCCGTCAGGAGCGATTTCGATCAGGCTCTCTGTGTCAGCGACTTCTTTGAGCAGGACGCCGATCTTCATCAATATCTGTAATGGTCGGACTTATACGGGCCGTCGACGTTGACACCTATGTAGCTCGCCTGCTCCTGTGTGAGCCGCGTCAGCTTCACGCCCAGCTTGTCGAGATGGAGCTTCGCCACCTCCTCGTCCAACTTCTTAGGCAGCGTGTAGACGGCGATCTTCGGCTTGTCCTTGGCCAGCGCCATCTGGGCGAGACACTGGTTCGTAAAGGAGTTGGACATGACGAAGGAGGGATGCCCGGTGGCGCAGCCAAGGTTCACGAGCCTGCCCTCCGCGAGGATGAACACCGAGCGCCCGTCGGGGAAGACCCAGCGGTCGACCTGCGGCTTGATCTCCACCTTCTTTATGCCGGGCGTCCTCTCGAGCCGGTCCATCTGGATCTCGTTGTCGAAATGCCCGATGTTGCAGACGATCGCCTGGTCCTTCATCTTCGACATGTGATCGGCCGTTATCACGTCGCGATTGCCGGTGGCGGTGACGAAGATGTCCGCCTCCGAAAGCGCATCCGCGACCGTCGTGACCTCGAAGCCCTCCATCGCCGCCTGCATCGCACAGATCGGGTCTATCTCGGTGACCAGCACCCTGGCGCCGAAGCCGCGCATGGACTGGCAGCAGCCCTTGCCCACGTCACCGTAACCGCAGACCAGGACGACCTTGCCCGCGACCATGACGTCGGTGGCGCGCTTGATGCCGTCAGCGAGCGACTCGCGGCAGCCGTAGAGGTTGTCGAACTTCGACTTGGTGACGGAATCGTTGACGTTGTACGCGGGGAAGAGGAGTTTGCCCTCCTTCATCATCTGGTAGAGCCGGCCCACGCCCGTGGTTGTCTCCTCCGAGACGCCGATGATCTCAGGCACGATGCCGTGCCAGAACTTCGGGCTCTCGGAGTGAATCCTGCGGAGGAGGTTTTCGATCACCACCTCCTCTTTGATATTCGTCGTTATCTCGGGGAGCTTCTTGTTCTTCTCGAAATAGTTTTCCAGCTCAAAGCCCTTATGCACGAATAACGTGGCGTCCCCGCCGTCATCCACGATGAGGTTCGGCCCCTTGTCTGCGTGGCTCAGCGCCTGATAGGTGCACCACCAGTACTCCTCCAGCGTCTCGCCCTTCCACGCGAAGACAGGCACGCCGGTCGCCGCTATTGCCGCGGCGGCATGATCCTGCGTGGAGAAGATGTTGCACGACGCCCAGCGCACAGATGCGCCGAGTTCCCTGAGTGTCTCGATCAGCACAGCGGTCTGGATCGTCATGTGCAGCGAGCCGGTGACGCGCAACCCCTGGAGCGGCTTTTTGGGACCGTACTTCTCGCGCACCGCCATGAGGCCGGGCATCTCCTTCTGCGCCACCTCGATCTCCCTGCGCCCGAAATCGGCAAGCCCCATGTCTTTGACTTTGAAGTCTTTGCTGGTCATCTCGAACTCCTCTATATAAATATATAATGATACGTGGAGCGAAGGCGTATATCGCGAATTATCCCGTGATATCAAGAGTTAATATCGCGACCAGAAACCTCTTCAAGCAACGCGCCGTCTATGTGGCCGGGCAGAGGTCTGCCCAACATCGAAAGCACGGTGGGGAATACGTCGACCGTGCGCGCCGGCCTGTACTTGAGCTTCTGGTTAGTGATCAGCGGAACCCGCATGTGGCTCTGATGGAGCGAACCGTGAGAGGCCCGATGCTCCGGGTGCTCGTACTTCAATCTCAGATCGAACCCAGGGGTCGCCGATATCATCACGTCGCCCGACCGCGGCGCGGTGATGAGGTGCGCGATCTGGAACAGGGCGTCCGGGTAATCGGTATCCAGCGTGCGCACGAGCGACTGCTCGGAGTCGAGGTCAGCGGGGAGCGGAGGATAACCGAACGGGTCGGCGCCCTTGACCCTGTAGTGCAGCGCCGCCCCGTCGAGCCTCACCTCGGCCTCGCCCCGCCTGCTCAGTATGTCCGCACCCCCCTCGTTGTTGCGGACGGCCACGATGTCGACCGCCTCCTCCTCGAGCAGCGCATCTATCAGCGAGGGGGAACGTCTCTCGAGCTCGTCCCGTACCGTGTGGCGCGCCCAGCCGTCGCTGTTTTTGAAATACAGATGCGCCATGCCGTTTCCCGAAACCATGTTGGCCGAGAGCTTCCCCCTCTTTCGGAAGATGAGCGGGTAGAAAAACGCCGGCAACCCCATCCTCTCCAGGAACGAGTTCACGCAAAAATGCGTGTGCGTCGCGGAGAGCCCGTGGTCCGAGACGAGGAAGAACGCGGTCTCTTCCCACAGCCCCGCCTTCGATAGGTCGGAGACCACTTTGCCGACCGCGGAGTCGAGCCATCTGTATCTGGCAAGCGCGCTCTCGTGCCTGGGGTGAGCGAGGTGCGAATATTCGTCTATCCCCGGCAGGACGCAGAACACGTACGAGGGCGCTTTCCTGAGTTCGGCCCTGAGCTTCGAAAGGGCGGCCTCGTCCGTGAACGCCCAGCGATCGGTCAGATGCGAGTAGTACCAGTACCATATCCTGCTGATTCGAGTCGCGTTCCGTGAGCCCTCGGCGCCCCTCGCGATCGGGTTGAAGATCGAGACCGAGTCCGGTATCAACTCGAAGACAGTGCGTATGTGTTTCCACATGTCCCGCGCCATGCAGAAGCTTTCGAGGCCTACGTAGGATCGGTATCTGTCGAAGGAGGAGCCGGAGTCGTACTTCGCCTTGTCGAACCAGCGTATGCCGGGAACGTTGCACGTGCCGGGAAGACAACCTGTGAGAAAGGGAAGATAGGCGGGCCCGGTGGTTGAGGGGAAGCTCGTGACGGCGGGCAGCGAGCCCCCCTGCTCCACGAGGCGCCCGGCGATGTTGGGCAGGTTTCCCCGGGCGAGCTCCTCGCCGAGCACGTCGGCGCGCGCACCGTCGGCGAGCATCACGACGGCAAGTTTCTTTCTAGGCGTAGGCATCTTCAGCTAGGACTTTCTCTTGGAGCGTATATCGGAAAGTTTCTCGTTCATGCGCCTCACGAGATCCTGGTACCCGTGCTTCTTGATTATGGAGTCGAACTGGAATCGGTAGTTGTCCACGAGACTCGCCTCATCGACGATCACGTCGTAGATCTTCCATTGATCGCCCTTCTTCGTAAGCCTGTAGTTGAGCGCGATATCCACCCTCTCCGACGGCACCACGACCTTGGTGCGCACGAAGGCGCGCGTCTGCTCGGGGTTGTAGAATTTGTGGCCGTTGTAGACCACGTAGTATTTTCCCCCGCTCTTGCTCTTCGCAGCCGACTGCTCCTTCGAGAACAAAGCCTTCTCCTCCAGCAGGTCCGTCAGTATCTGCACGAACTGATCCTGCTCCTGGACCGTGCGCTCTTTCCAGTGAGAGGCCAGCGACTGCTTCGAAAGCTCGCGGATGTCGAACGTCCCGTGTATTATATTTTGTTTGATCTTGAGGTTGTGCTCCTCATCCTCCGCCGTGAGAGAGCCGCCCTTTGGCGCGACCTTGAAATCGTCGAGCATGTCGTCGAGTTCCTGTATCGCCCTGGTCGGCGTGCCTGCGTTATAATACTGCTTTTTGCTGCGCATCTGGTCTACGTCCACCTCCGCGCCCATCGCTGCAAAGGCAGGCGCGAGCATCGCGCAGAGGACCGCGAAGAAGATGGACGCCCTGAGAAGAGAGGGCCGTCTTTTTTCATTCATCGACATCACCCATCGAGGTGCCGCCGTCCACATTGTCCCTGCCATACGTGTCTTCCTCCTTGCCGTAATAATAATTGTCCGTCGTCGTGAAACCGCCGCCCTCGCCGCTCTGCATGTCGTCCAATACGACCGCCGCCTCCGGAACCACTTCCCTGAACCTGTCGCGGCCGACCCTCTTCTCCAGGGAGGCCAGCGCCATGTTGTAGTCGAAGACCGACTTGTAATAGACGCCCCTCGCCAGCAGCATGGCCTTGAGCGAGTCCGTGTATTTCTCGTTGTCGCCAAGGCCTATGTCGGTGTTCACCTTGGAGAGGAACATCATCTGCTCGGCCAGCGACTCGCCCCTCTTCGCGCGCTTCAAGTTCTCCTG
Organism: bacterium; assembly: GCA_041648665.1. Classification (NCBI taxonomy): domain Bacteria; species bacterium. The sequence goes on from JBAZOP010000039.1 coordinate 23,519, forward strand.
CGCGCGCTTCGCTTCCAAATAGGCCTTGTGCGCATCGACCGATATCGCCCTGCGCGCGATCATGCGCTCGTACATCGCCTTGTGGTATTCCGCGCGCGCCTTCTTGATCTTCGCATAGGACCCGTGGAAATCGATCGTCCCCTTGAGCTCGAATCCTAGGCCCGCCCTCGTGAAATTGAAGGGGTCATTGAAGTCGTCGGTGAGCTGCAGGCCCCTTATCTCGCCGGTGGTGCGGCCTACGTCCACGAAGAAGCCGACCCCGGCCGTGGGGAGGACCTTTCTCTTCTCGAGCTTGTACAGCTTGTGTTTGGTCTCGACACCCAGGTCCATGAGTTTGACTTCGGGTTGAGCGGTCATCCCCGCGTCCACGAACTCATCCGCCCTGTCGAGTTTCGCCGGCTCAGGCGTGAGCGAGAGGCTATCGAGGACGATCTTCGTGTCGGGCTCGAGGTCGAGATGTATGAGCATCCCCTCGTAGGCAAGTTCCTGATTATGGGTGGCCTCTTCGAGGCGCTTCTCGAGCTCGAGCTTGAAGACCTTCAGCTGCGCCATGTCGTAGGGATCGATGCCGGGCAGATCCCCGATATCGTTCTCGCCCTTGGCCTTGTCGCCCTCCCCCTTTTTGCCCTCAGCATCCGCGGAGCCCTCCCAGTCTTCGTCCTCACCCCAGGCCTGCCTCGACTCCTCGTCTTTTATCCTCTTGTCGATCTTGCCTATCGCATCCTCGAGCAGGCCTATCGTCTCCTGCGCGAGCTGCACACCGTAATAGATCTGCTTCACCTGGTAGACCACGTCGGACTCGGTCTGGGCCCTGCGTATCCTGGCCGCCTCTATGCCACCGTCGGCGATCCTCTTGGCGAGCACAAGCTGGCCGAATGTCGAGACCGGAACACCTATTCCGACGTGAATGCTGTTGAAGAACGTGAGCTGCCCGTCGAAAAACGCGTTGAAGGCGTTGTCCACGTCCGTGGGGACAGGCGCCATCCTGTACTTATACTCCATCACCGGCCAGAAGGCCGCCGCGGCCTCGGCCCTCTGTCCCCTCGCCGCCTCGATGTCCTCGCCGGCAGCCCGAAGCCTCATGTTTCTGGTCAGGGCGATCCTGATGCAATCGGCAAGCCCGAGCTTCACTTTTCCGGGCCAATCCCTTCCCGCGACAGGGTCGAGCCCGTACTCCTCCTCGATGTTCGCGGGCCTGGATGGATCGGCCGACTGCCCCGCCGCCTGGGCCGATATGGCGAGGATGAGCGCCGTCGCACACAGCGCGATGAGTCGCGAACAAGAAATTTGGGGCCGCCATGACATGAGGTCGTCTCCAGAAATTCCCATCTCGGCGCCAAGACCGAAAGTCCAAAGCCTCTAACAGAAGAATATTGCGAACGCAACGCTTATCGAATGGCAAAAAATACTGGATAAACAGCGAGTTGAAGCTCTTATGGAGGTGTAAAAGCTAGACGCCGGCGGGCTTCAGGGGAAGCGTAAAATTGAACTCGCTGCCCAGCCCCACTTTGCTCGTGAGCCACATCCTGCCCCCGTGAAGTTCCACCAGTTTTCGCGAAATCGTGAGCCCAAGGCCAAGGCCGTCGTGGGAACGCGTAGCGCTGCCGTCGGCCTGCACAAAACCCTCGAATATCTCCTTCTGCTTTTCCGGCGGTATCCCCATGCCGGTATCCTTGATGCTCACCTGGAGCATCTCGCCGCACTTCTTGGCACCTATGGAGATCTTGCCGACATCCGTGAACTTGACCGCGTTGTCGAGCAGATGCCTGATGACCTGGCCGAGCCTCTTCTCGTCGCCGTAGATCCCGGGCGTGCCGTCGCTCAAGTTGTTCTCGAACGAGAGCCCCTTCTTGAGGTTGATCTCTTCCGTGATATTCTCAACCAGGCGCCTGAGGTTGATCTTCTGCACGTCGAGCTCGAGCTTGTTCGCCTCGATCCTGGAGAGGTCCATCATCGCGGTGACGGTGGCCAGCAGCCTCTCGCCGCCCTTCTTCACGAGACCCAGGTGCCTCTTCTGCTCATCGCTCAATTCGCCGTCCGCTCCGTCGAGCATCAGCTCGGAGAGACCGATGACGCTCGTGAGCGGAGTCCTAAGCTCATGCGAAAGGTTGGCGAGCAGCTGCGTCTTGAGCGTGGATGCTTCCTGCAGCTCCCGGTTCTGCCTGAGGAGGGCCTGATAGAGGTTGGCGTTGTGGATCGCGGTGGCGAACTGGACTGCCAGAAGCTTGAGCAGATCCTTCGTCTCCGCGTCATAGCCGCCGTTCTTGCGCTCGCCCAGGTTGATCACCCCGTATAGCCGATCGCTCACGAAGAGCGGTACGCACGCCTCGGCGTTGAACTGAACGCAGTAGCGCAGCCCGTCGTTTTTGACGGCGCGCACCGACTTATCCCTGACGAAATCCTCCCTCGTAACGACCTTGCGGTGGGACTCGATCCAGGAGAGAAACGGCGCAAAGCTGTCGAGGTCAAAGCCGAACGGCCGAAGCCCGCAGGAAGCCTTCATCTGGAACCGGTCCTTGGAGTCCCTTATCACCAGAGAGGCGCCGGACGCGGAGAGCATGCGGCAGGCCGCGGCCAGGAGCGCCGGGTAGATCTCGCGCCTGTCCGTGATGGCGTTGAAGCGCTCGATGTATTCCTGGAAGATGCGGCGATAGTCGTAGCGGCTTCGGCGCAGCACAAAACGCCGAAAGAGCGAGCAGACCGATCTCCAGCGCAAGGCGCATCCGCTGATCGCCAGCAGCGCCGCCAAAACAGGGGCCAGGATGCTTATGGCGGGCATGGCCGCCGTCCAGAACCGCATTGAGATTTGAGCCAGATTCAAGACGCCCCCGACGAGTCAGGGCATATAATATACTAAAATCAATAGGTTGACAAGCCGTTCCTCGTATTCATATGAAGAATTATGACAAAGCGGCATAAATTACATGGCGAACTTCTTGACTCAGCGCCCGCGCGGTCGCATCATTATCAGTTAAAATCAAACCCACATAATGGAGAACCCACAGAGATGATGCACGCCCCGAGAAAAGACCTGACGAAGAGAGTATCCGCACTGATCATCGCGCTCGCGATTTCACTGGTTGCGTCGGCGCACTTCGCAAAAGCAGCTGGAAAACAAGGCTCCGACGAGAGAGGCGAAATCCTCGACCGCACGCTTATCGCAGTGGCGCAGAACTATTACGACCCCGACAGGATCGCGCCGCAGGAGATGCTCGGCAGCGCGCTCGATGAGATCCAGCTCGGCATCCCCGAGATGCTCGTGACCAACAGGGACGGCGCCAAACTGGGAGTCACCGTGGGGCTCGCATCGAAACAGATAACCGCCAAGCCGATGTCGAATCTGGCCGATCTCTCGAGGACTATGCTCGAGGTGCTGGGGTTCACGCTGGCCCACTATCGTTCCGACGAGGAGACGACGCCCGAGGAGGTGGAGTACACCGCGGCGGAGGGGATGTTGAGGTCGCTCGACCCCCATTCCGGATTCCTGTCTCCGAAGGTCTACAAGGAGTTCAAGATAGGAACAAAGGGCAAGTTCGGCGGCCTGGGGATCGTGATCTCGATCAAGGACGGGATGCTCACGGTGATCGCGCCGATCGACGGCACGCCCGCCTCGGCAGCCGGGATAATGGCGGGCGACAGGATACTCCAGATCGACGACGAATCCACGATCAACATGTCGCTGACCGACGCGGTGAACAAGCTCAGGGGCGACGTGGGCTCGAAGGTCACGATCGCGCTCGAGACGCCCGGCAAGCCGGTGCGCAAGCTCTCGCTCACGCGCGCGCTGATCAACATCGAAAGCGTCAAGAGCACGCTCCTCTCCGAGAACGGCAAAAGGATAGGTTTCCTCAGGATCAAGAACTTCCAGAGCAACACCGACGACGACGTCGAGAAGGCGCTCGCCGATTTCCATAAGGACGGCGCAAAACTCGACGGCCTCATCATCGACATGCGCAACAACCCCGGCGGCCTGCTCAACGTGGCGGTCGACGTGGCCAACAGGTTCATGCGGCAGGGCATCATCGTCACCACCGTGGGCCCCCGCAACAAGATAATGGACGTGGACGAAGCCACGGCACTGGGCACAGAGCCGAGCTATCCGATCGTGGTCCTCATGAACGAAGGTTCGGCTTCGGCCGCCGAGATCGTGGCCGGCGCCCTGGCGCTCAACGACAGGGCGGTGACCGCAGGACAGCGATCGTTCGGCAAGGGATCGGTGCAGACCATCATAGAGGTGGGCGAAGGGGCGGCAATCAAACTCACGATCGCGCAGTATAAGCCGGCCGGGAGGCAATCGATCCAGGTCCGCGGGATCGCGCCGGACATCGCGCTCATCCCTTCGACCGTCGTCGTCGATGAGATCAACATAGTCGAGGACAAGCCGATGACGGAGAAGGACCTCGACCACGCGATCGCCGAGGAGAAGATCGAGGGCGGCCCCCTGTCGGAGCCGAAGTTCAGGATCCACTACTCCTCCCCCAAGAGGGATGAGAAGTGGCTGGAGCAAAGATCGCAGCGCGAGTATTCGAAGGATCCCGACCTCGCCGGCGACTTCGAGGTAGAGCTGGCCCGCAAGCTGATAGCGCAGGCCGGCGACGCCGGCGCGGAAGCGATGCTCAAGAAGGCGGCGCCAGTCATCAAGTCTCTGCAGGAGGAGCAGCACAAGGCGATCGCGAACGAGATGGCGAAGCTCGGCATCGACTGGAAAAAAGCGCCTGCCAACGGCAAGCCGTCCATCTCGATCTCGCACAGATTGACCCGCGGAGGGCAGCCGATCCAACACGCCAAGGCCGGCGACAAGCTGAAGATCGAGATCTCCGCGACCAATTCGGGCAAGGGCTCCGCCTCGCAGCTCATCGCCGTCGGAGAATCCGAGACGTCTTACCTGGAGGGGCTGGAGTTCCCGTTCGGCAGGCTCGACCCGGGACAGACGAGGAGCTTTTCGGTGCCGGTCGAAATCCCCGAAGGGGAGCCCTCCGCCATAAGGGTCATGAAGCTCAAATTCGACGAGGCCAACGGAAACGCGCCGGCTGCGGGCGAGATATCACTCCAGGTGGAGGAGTTGCCCTATCCCGCCTTCTCGTTCGAGATGAAGCTCCCGACCCTGTCGCAGGGGAGGCCCATGCCGAAAGGAGCATCGATCCCCATGTCCGTCGACGTCGCGAACACCGGCAAGGGGACGAGCAGCGAAGAGACCGTGGTGACGCTATCCAACGAATGCGGGGAAAAGGTGTTCATAGAACGCGGCAGATCGAAGGTGGGCGCGCTGGCGCCGGGGACCAAGAAGAGGGTCTCCTTCAGCTTCCACATCACGGACGGCGAAGACGGCGAGGACGGCTGCGCCGTAAAACTGTCGATAGTCGACCTCAAACGCCTAGCCATCCTCTCCAAGAAGATAGAGCTGGCGATCGCGAACGGGACCACGAAGCCCGCGGCCGACAGGGCGTACGGCCCGCCGACTATAGAGCTGGAACCTTTTGCGAAGGCCACGGACGCGCAGTCCGTGAACATCTCCGGGACGGTGAAGGACTCCGACCCGGTGCGCGACTGCTTCGTCTTCGTCAAGGACCGCAAGGTCGCCTATGTGCCCAACGCAGAGGAGTCCGACTCCATGACCTTCTCCGTGAACGTCCCTCTGGAAGAGGGTTCCAACAACATCATAATAGGCGCGCGCGACATGCAGGACATCACGGCGCGCAAGATGGTCGTCGTCGAACGCCGCAAGGCCAAGCCGGCCTCGGGCAACCCGTGAGGTGAGCCGGTGGAGCTGTTCGAAGGCTCTCAGAGTTTCTCATCGAGAAAGTTCGATTCCCCGGTCGTGGCGATCGGGATATTCGACGGCGTGCACCTGGGGCACCAGGAGCTCATGCGCCGCGCCAGGATGGAGGCCAAGAGGCGCAGATGCGCATCCGTAGTCTACACGTTCGAACCCCACCCCGTGAAGGTGCTCTCCCCCGACCAGTGCCCGAAGCTCC
>JBAZOP010000040.1 GCA_041648665.1 bacterium
AATTCATGCGCGGCCAATCGTTCATCGTGCCTGCGGCCATGGGCGACTTTATAATCAAGAATTCTTCGAACCGCGCAGTCCTTATAGAGACGTCCGCGGTCAGATGACGGAAGCCGCTTTGCGCGGCAGGAGGGGACAGATGAAGGTTATGAACAACATTTACGCGATAATCCTGGCCGGCGGCGAGGGGACTCGTTTCGTGCCGTACAGCACGCCCGAGATGCCCAAGCAGTTTCTGCACATCACGGACAGCGGCCGCACGATGATCCAGCAGACTTACGATCGCATCCGCAGGTTCGTGCCCGCCGACCGTTGCTTCGTATCCACGAACGAGAAGTACCGCGCCCTCGTCCGGAAGCAGCTCCCCGATGTCCCGAATGAGAACATCATAGCCGAGCCGCGCAAGAAGAACACCGCGCCGGCCATCGCGCTCGCGTGCCACCTGATACACAGGCGCGACCCCGATGCGGTGACCCTCTTCACGCCGGCGGACCACTACATCGCCGATGACGGCGGCGCAGCCGACGCGTTCAGAAAGGCGGCGGAGCTTGCTGCGAACGGCGACACCCTGGTCACATTCGGCATATTGCCGACGTTTCCCTCTCCCGATTACGGTTACATAAAGGTGGGGGGCAGCTTCGGCTCGACCGGCGCCTTCATCGTCTCCAAGTTCGTGGAAAAGCCGGACGTCGAGACGGCGAAGAAATACATAGGGGAGGGGAAATACCACTGGAACAGCGGGATGTTCGTCTGGAAGGCCGCCACCCTGATCGAATCGCTTAAGAAGCACATGCCTAAGATGGCGGCGCAGCTTGAGACCCTGAAGACCGATGCGCAGGGCGGGGCAGAACCTGAGTGGGTTCGCAAATTTTTCGACGAGGTAGAGGGCACGTCCATCGACTACGGCGTGATGGAGAAGGCCGCCAACGTCACCGTTTTCCCGTTCTCGGTGGCATGGTCCGACGTCGGCACCTGGAAGGGGCTCGCTGACCTGGCAAAGCGGTTCAGGATAGCTCTGCCGGAAGTGGTGTGCACACACCTGAAGGAAAAGATCGGGTCCTAGAGTTTCATCCCAACGTTTGTCAGGAGTTTCCTGGTCATGTTATCCCAGGTAAAGTGGGGGATCGTGATATCGTAGGCTGTGCGTGCGATCTTATCGCGGCGATCCTTGTCGTTGAGAAGGGCCTTCAGCGCGTAGGCAAAGCCCTCCGTATTTCCGGCCGGAACAATCACTCCTCCTTTGCCCCATCTCACCTTCACCGATCCCTCGCTCGTGGTGATTGTCTCGTCCTCTCCTTCTTTGGCGAGGAACTCGACTGCGAACGGTATGAGGCTGGATGATATGGTCGGTTTTCTGCATGCCGCCGCTTCCTGCACGGACATGCCGAACCCCTCCATCTCCGACGGGGAGAGGTAGACCGTGGAGATCGCGTAGAGCTGCGACATGAGATCGTCCGGGACCATCCCCACGTAGACCACGTCCTCGCGTATGCCGAGGGAATTCGCCAGCGCGTCGAGCTCGGGGTAGATCTCCTTTGCCTTCTGGTTGATCCGAAGCAGCAGCATCAAGTTCGGGTCGCCCTTGAGCGCCGCGGCAAAGGCCTTGAGCACGATGTCCTTCCGCTTGGTGCGGTCGGTGCGGCTCATCTCCAATATGCAGCGTCTGCCCCTGGCCTTGGAGCCGGTCTTCGGGTCGGTGTCGCGCAGGAAGTCGTAGATGCCGCTGCACCCGGAGATGTCGTCGATCGGGCGGATCATGTCGGTGTCGATGCAGGGGGGGAGGAAGAGCTCAGGCGGGCGGTCGTAGTTCTTCGCCAGGTGCATGGTGATGTCGCCGGATGTGGAGGCGACCGCGTCGGCCTTTGCGATCACCTCTCGCTCGAATGCGATGCGCTCGTCGAAACGGAGCGGCGCAACGACCTCGGCGGGTTTGCCCTTGAAGTTCTCGCGCTTGAGGGTCCCGACCGAGTGGGGTACCCAGATGTGCTTCGCCTTGAGGGAAAGCTTCTCCCTCAGTATCTGCGCGAGCAGCGCGCCGTCCCAGTAGTGCGATATGATGAGATCCACAGGGATGAGCTCGGCCGCCATCAGGTGCTGCGCGAAGTCGACCTCCTCGGAGATGATCTCGCGCGTGAGATCTTCCTTCCTGATGAAGCCGCTTCCGCCGCCTTCAAGGTATACTATCCGGGAATGGGCGTCCTTGTAACGGCTGCCGGTCTGGGGTCTGCCGCTCACCGGGTCGGGATATCCGCCGCGGTTGTACGTGGTCACCCTGTAGCCCAGGCGGACCAGCGCGTCGGAGAGCGAGCGCACGTACTGGTTCTGGCCGCCTGTGTCCGTGAGCCCGGAGCGTATCTCCCATGTGTGCGTGCCGTGGTTCGTGACCATCAGTATGTGGGGACGTTTTGACTGCAGGAATTCTCTTTGGAGGTCTTTGCCGTCCATCGTCTCTCCCTTTCGTTTTGGTGCGGAGCGCTAGGATTTCTTCTTCTTGCTGTTGTGGTATCTTTCGAGTTGAGGCGCCCTTCGGTTCCATGTCAGCATGAAACAGAACCCGCCCAGGATAGAAGCTATTATGAAGAAGATGAATCCGCCGTTCCAGCCCCATTTGTCCGCAATAAGACCGGTGCCGACGCCCGCCAGCGCGCTGCCGAGATAGCCGAACGCCCCAGTGAGCCCTGTTGCGGTGGCGGCCGCCTTCTTGGATGCGAAATCAGCTGCCGCGACCGGCACGAGGAGTTGAGGCCCATATACGAGCACGCCGGAGGCTATCAGGACTGCCGCTTCAAGGATATGGCTGTTGTTGGGTATGAGCCACAGGAGCGATATCGATCCTGCCAGCAGGAACATGCTGACGGTGGCGAGAGGGCCGCGGCGGCCCTTGAAGAAGAAGTCCGAGGCCCAGCCCATTCCTATCGCGCCTCCGATGCCTGCGAGTTCGAAGGCCGCAGTCTTGATCCCCGCAGCTGCCAGCGTTGAGCCTCTGGCCTCCACTAGGAATGTCGGCGCCCAATCCATTATGCCTATGCGGACGATGTAGACGAAAATATTTGCGACGGCGATCGTCCAGATGAGCCTGTTGTTGAGCACGTGTTTGAAGAGGATCTCTTTGATTGATTTGGCCTGGTCTTCATTCGGATCGGTGAGGTGCGCCTCTCCGCGGTATTCCTCGACCGGAGGCAGACCGATGGATTGGGGCGTATCGCGCAGACGCCAGATGAGAAAGAATGACACCGCTATTGCTATAACGGCCGGAACGTAGAATGCCGATCTCCAGCCGAAATTGGTGACAAGCCATCCCGCAAAGATGAGTATCCCGGCCCCGCCGATCTGGTGGGCCGTGCTCTGTATCCCCCATTTTGTGCCGAGCTCTGTGGGGCTGTACCAGTGGGTCAAAAGCCTCACCGAGGCCGGCATCCCCAGCGATTGGAACCAGCCGTTGAGGATCCAGAAAATGCCGAATGCGATGAGGCCCGAGCTCAGGCCGAACATGATGTTGACGATCGCGGCGGCCATGAGGCCTAACGCGAGCATGTAACGGGCGTTGGCGCGATCCGCGATCACTCCGTTCGCGAACTTGCCTACGCCGTAGACTATTGAGAAGAGGGTGAGGATTATGCCGAGGTCCGTCTTCGTGTATCCCAACTCGTTGAGGAAAGAAGGCATTGCCATCGAGAAGTTTTTTCTTACGAAGTAGTAGACCGCATAGCCTATCACGAGCGACGTGATCGTCTGCCAGCGCCAGTATCGATAGATTTTTTTGATTTTTGCCGGGTCTTTGATCGGTTCTGCGTGCGGCGCCACCTTGAGGAAAGAGAGGGTAGAGGCCATTTCGATCTCCTTATTGCGGGGAACTCGGTTTTTGGAAAAAGCCTGGTATCTATCTCGTACAATGAGGAGATAATCAAGGTCTTAATATGTTGTAGGGAGGGCGTCTATTTCTGCGCTGCAAGGCCGTCGTCCAGGGCTGCCTGCACCTTTGGCGGCGGGGCCTCGGGGGGCGTATCCACAAAAAGCCCCTGATAGAGCTCGTCGATCTTCGGCGGATTTCCGTGACTGCTAACCCTTTCCAGGTACTCCTGCCGGCTGGTGGCGACTTGCTTCATAACCGCGTATTTGGTCCTTCTGCGCGATATCTCCTTCGGCGGTTCGAGCTTTGCGACGTCGATGTCCAGCAGGTCCTGGATCCAGGGGTTATCGTCGAAGAAATTGCTGATGAGTTGTCCGGTCTCCGGGTTGTCCCTGGCCAGTGCCAGCGCTGTGACGAGCGGCCTGATGACCCTGTAGGCGCCCGCGTCCTTTGAAAAGGACTTAACGTAATCGAGCAGGATCTCCACGTGTTCGGGTTTCAACTCCTCCAGCATGACGCTCCCCTTGTTCACCATCTGAGCGATGTTGCCGCCCTTGAGCATGCGATGGATGCTGGCGAAATAATATGGGTTGGTCTGGCTCGGGAAGTCGGTCGGTTTCACGGACTGTCTGACTGCGTAGAGCGGCAGGAGGCGGTCCGCCAGGCTCTGGTGAGGGGCGAAGAGATGGAACGGGTCCATGGCCTGGCCCGCCTTGCTCACCGCCATGTGGATCTTTTCCATGACGGCCTTCTTGGCCTTTTGCGCCTCATCCTCCGACAGCTCGCCGTCGTCCAATTCTCTGCCGATCATCCCGAGTTCGGCGTGGGAGTGAGAGAAGAGGTCTTGTATCGAGGTGCGCTCCCACTTGCTGCCGCTCGGCTCAGGCCAGGTCAGCGTGGAGGCCGGATTCCCCGCCACGACGTTGGGCACTGCCTGCGCGATCTGCGAGAAGAAGCCGAGGTCCCATCCGAAGTATGTCCTGGCAGCGGCCCCGTAGGGGTCGTAGAGGAATATCCTTCCGGTCCTGTTCTTCGTATAGGGCTGCCTCACTGCATCGGTAAGACCGAGCAATGTCTCCTGGATCCGTTTGTGGGCCGGAAGGCCTCTTGAATCCTGAAAAGCCTCCTTGGCTGCATCGTAGAGCGGGACTTTGCCCTTGAGCAGGCCGCTGATCAGGAGCGTGAAGGGCAGCACACCCAGGGTCGTGGCTATTCCCTGCATCATGATGAGCGAGAGCGCGTCGTACGTGTCTTTTTGCATTGCCCCGCCGAAAGGCGAGGTGATGCCGTTGACTATCGCTATGGTGATGGGCAGGCTCTTCGGGACGTCATGCAAGGCCTTGCCGAAGTTCTTGATCGTGCCGAGGGGGCTGTCGCCTTTTTTCCAGGCGATCATGCCCGTGACCAGCATCATTATCATCGCCTCGGCGGAGACGATCGAGGCGCGCACGACGCCGTTGATCCAGTCAGGGTGCATGACGTCGGGCGAGAAGAGGGGGACGTCGTATTTGTAGGACTGCCTGATGTCGGCGGCGAGCCCTATCGCGCCCGGCAGGAACCACTTAGAGATCCTGTCGATATCGGGCCTTAACCCTGGGAACAGTATGTGCGATGCGAAGAGAACCCCGGCGGCCTTGGTGTAGGCGTTGTAAGCTCCGCTGAGCAACTCCGTTGCGGAACTGTTCATCGCCCAGACCGCTGCTTCCGCGCCTAGCATGGCAACGCCCGGCAGGGCGTACGGCAGAAATTTTCGTGTGTATTGCCTCACCCCGGGCGCGACGGCGTGGAGCGCCGCCAAGGCGCCGGAGGCCCCTGAGTAAAGCTGGAAGAGCGTCTTCAGAGCGACCATCGGATCGCCCGCTATGGTCACGGCTGCATTGGCCAGCGCCGCGTGTGTGTCGGGGTTTCTAATCGCGCTCGCTGCGTTGCCTAACCAGTCGGAGTATTTGCCGTAGCCGTAGGCCAAGGTGTCGAAGCCGACCTTCAGCGCCTCTGTGCCCGCGTCGAGCATGATCGCGGGGACCGACCACGCTACTGCATCGAGCCCGGATCTGAGCGCCAATCTGCCCATGTCCTTGACGATTTCTATTCTGGGAGGCATTTCATTGCCGCCGATCGAAATCGCATCCCTCGCTTCGTCGGTCATGAGGCCGTTCACGTAACGGTAGATGCCGGAGAAGACCATTGCCCCGCCGATCGCGAACAGCGCTCCATGCCCTCCCTGGATGAATGTGTCGAGCAGGTTCCCTGCGATGAGACCGGTCCCTCCGATCGCAGCGGACTGGGCCATCCCGCGGGAATGCGCGTTCTGTACGCCGGCTATCAGGTACCGCTTGAGCCAGCCATCTCTCCAGTTTCTCTTGATCTCGCCCGGGAGTTTTATCTCCCCATGGGCTCCGCGCTCATGGTCGATGAAAGGCTGGAAGAGCTCGTGCTTGAGCAGGCGTTCGGCATGGCCCGTCTCCCTCAAATCTTCGCTTGTCGTGAGCGTCCTTGCCCGTTCTATGGCGTGGTTCCATAGGCCCAGCCGCGCCATCAGTATGCTTATGTCCGCGTAGTACTTGCCGAGGAGGTCGGTCTTGAACGCCTCCTCTGTGGTCGAAGGCGTACCGGAGCTCAGGCCGTGATCCTTTTTCAGCGCCTTGAAGGTGTCGCAGATCTGCTTGGCATAGGCCTTTCTCGATTTGCGGTCCTTCCTGGTCGATGCGAGCACCAGGAGGCCGGAGAGGATTTCCAGGCGCAGTATGTTGCCGAAGAAATGCGCGTCTTTCTTGACCGACGCGTCGGCGATTTTCTCGTCGGACTCCTTCAAGACCTCGTCGACGATCCTTTCGGCGCGATTGAACAGGGAGCTCTGCGGGTTCGGGGCGGAGAGCGCCTGGAGCATCACGTCGTATGCGCGCATGAGACCGGTTTTGAAGCGGTCCGCGGCGTTGATGTCCGTCTCGCCGAGCAACCCGTGCATCCTCTCGATGTCGTCGGGTATCTCCTCCGAACCGGCGAAGCCGGCGGCGATCAGGGCCGCATCCCTGAGCATGTCGCGGCCGCCAAGCCCTTTGCCGTCGAGCTGCATGTAGAGGGGGAGCGATATCTTACCGTGGTTGTCAAAGGGTGCGACCGGCGTCTGCAGCTCTTCTATGACTCCCTCGAGCGAACGATGGGCTGATCTGGGGTCTCCGGAGCCGAGGGCATCCGATAGGGAACGGAGGTGTCTGTTGAGGATGTGCAGATGGCGGGAGGGATGCTCGCTGATATCCTGCACGTTGTTACTGACGACGAACGAATCGATGGGGTTTAGGGTCCTGACCGCAACCCCTTTGGCGAAGGGGTCGTTGCTGTAGAGGTTGGTCGGGATCGAGATCCTGCCGGAGAGGATGGGGCTCTGCATGAGCATTGATGTGGGGAAAGTCGGAAGTCCCTGCAGAGTCCCTGCGTATGACATTACCCCTCCTATGCCCTTTATCGGAATAAGGGCAAAGAAGTTGCGTGATGAATCAACATAAATTAATAAAAAAGCGCTGCACGTTGATTATTGTGGCAGCGCTCCATCCATCGCGATCTCTGATGGTCTTAAAATGGAAGAAATTGATTATGCAGCTCTTGACCAGATCCGCCTCCATAAGAGCTCCAAAAAAGCTTAACACCCAAGCTAACTAATTGAATTTAAAGTAAAAAATTAATCAGATAAGTTTTGATGAAGTTTGCCTATTTTAGTCCCGATTTTGCAATGAAGTCAAGGTTTTAGAGCATTATGCGCTGTTTGAGAGGGTCGTTGTTATGGTTTTAGAAAGAGCCCATCCAGCTTTATATGGGCCCTGTCCTGGCGCCTGTTGCCGTTGATGCGCTGCTCGTAGTCCTTGAATGGCATCTTGACGATTTTTCGCACCTTTCTCCTGGCCACACGCCTGTACTTCTCCATGAGCGGGGCGTGCTCTTCGAGGTCCACGTCCACCATGATCGGTATCTCCGGATTCTTATCGAAGAAATCCTCGATGAGCTTCTTGTAGTTCGGGTCCATGTTCTCCCTGGCCAGGGCGAGAAGCTGGACCAGGGGTCTCACCGTGTCGTGCGCCGAGGGATCGGCCGCGTCGGCTTTCACATAGGCGAGGAGCGTCCTGAACTGTTCGATGGAGAGCCTCTCGTCGGAGTGGCCGCCGTGGAGCATGAGATAGAAGTCGGCCAGGAAATGCTTGTCGGGCAGCTGTGGGAATGTCGGCGGTTTGGCGGCCATCATGAAGGAGAAGAAGGGGATTAGCCGATCGGGCAGCGCTTCGTGGGCCATGAACAGGTGCGCCGGGTGCATGACCTGGGCAGCCTTCTGGAAGAACGTGCGCAACCTTGCGAAGATCACGCGCGTCTCCGCGTGCGCACTCTCGCCGTCTATCGCGCCTGTGACGCGCCTCTGGCTTATGTCGTCCAAGGCCTCGAACGCGTTCTGGAACTCCGAGATTACGGACTGGCGTGACCATGTGCTGCCGGACAGCTCCGGCCACATCCTGGAGGAGACGCTGTTGCCATGCACGATATTCGTGCCGGACATGAGGAGCTGTCCGCCGAACGTGTCCCAGCCGGCGAAGGTCCTGAGCGCGGCGGGTATGATGTCCCATGAGCCGGACCTCAGGACCCTGTTCTGCGCGTAGGTGGTGTTGAAGGCGCTGAGCCCGCCGGTGAGCCAGTGATAACGTTGTTTGAGCGGGTTGTCGCCGGCGGCGCGCGAGTCCTCAAGGCCCTCTTCCGCGCGCGTCTTTATGGGTATGCTGCGTTTGAGCACGCCGCTTATGCCCAGGGTTATGGGGAGCATGCAGGCTGTGGTGGCCACGCCCTGCAGCGCTATGAGCACGATGTTGTCCAGGTGCTTGTCCCTCTGGATAAAGCCGCCGAGCGGGGCGGTGAACGCATTGATCGTCACTATCGCGAGCGGCAGCGCCGGATTGGCGTTCACGGTGTTCTTCGCGAGCGTCCAGAGATTCTTGGGGATGCCCTTGCTGTGATTCCATTTGAACTTCACGTTGCCCAACACGTGCATCATCAGGTACGCCTCAGTGGTCAGCACTGCGGCGCGCACCATCCTCTCCGCGTAGCTCGGGTCGTCCGGCCCGTGCGCCATCCATCGCCCGATGTCGGATGAGAGCATGAAGGCGCCCGGCAGAAACCACTTCGCCATAGCGTTCATGTGCTCCTTCTGCTCGATCGTGGTCGGAGGCTTCATCTGCAGCGCGAAGAGGGCGGCCGCCCCGTATGTGTAGGCGTGGTATATGAACTTGAGCCCGCCGAAATCCGGCATCTGGCCGAGATCGTACCCGAACAACAGGAGGGGCGGCAGGAAGAAGTAGCCCCAGTTGCTCATCATGAGCTTTCTTGTCTCGGGCCAGATGAGGTTCGAGGCGAATATCGCTGCGCTGGTGTTTACGATCGAGTCGCGGATAATCTGGGCGATCTCATTTGAGCTGGGCGCGCTGACGCTGGAAAGGGCGCTGATGACGGGGGCATAGGTGTTCGGGTCAAAGAGGACGCCGGAGACGTTGCCTATCTTGTCGCCCGCCATCTCCAGGCTGCTGGCCACGGTGTTGTACACCACGTCGAGGCCGGTCTTTTCAAAGTCGAGGAACGAAGAGGGAAATATCCAGGGGAGTGCGTCGAATGCCGTATGGATTCCCAGCCTGCCCAGCGCCTTCGCGTTTTCCAGCGAGGAGCTGTCGTATTTGCCGGTTATCGCCGCGTACTGCGCCTCCTCGGTCCTCCATCCGTTTTTGAGCCTGTTGAAAATGTTCGCCAGCGCGACCCCGGCCATGCAGACGCCGGCCGTCTTGACGTCGTACATGAGATAGGCGGCGAGTCCGGGCAGCATCCCGGCTGCACTGTAACCCAGAGATTCCATGACGCTGGTCGAGTGGGACTGCCTGATCGCCACCTTGAGCCTCTTGTGCCAACTGCCTCTTTTTGCCTTCGATCCGATGTCCTCGCCGCTCAATATCCTGTGGTTCATCACGAACGGCCTGAACGCGGGATCCTTGAGAAGCCTCGCTGCAGCTGCCGTGAACTCGAATTGGCCCTGGGTCACTGCGCGCGCCCAGAAGAGGGCGTCGTTCCAGAGCCCCAGCCTCGCCATCAGGATTGCTGCATCGGCCTGATAGGAGGCGATGAGGTCATTCTTGTACGAACTCGGGAGCGTGCCTGCGTAGGTTGGGCCGACGTTCTTGGCGTCATCCCTGGAATGGTCGGCGGATATGGATTCGAAGACCTCGTTGAGCTCGTGCGCCAGACGTTTCTGGGCCGGCACGTCGCGCCTGCCGTGTGCGAGCGTGAGCTTGCGCGAAATGATCTCCGCGGTGAGAAGTCCTATCGCGAAATGAGTATCGGCCTCCAGGGCGCTTGCCTCTGGATCGACGAGCTCCGCCGCTTCCTTCAGGATCGAGAGCGCCTTCTGCATAAGGTTGAGCCTGGGCGCTGCGCAGAGCATGCCGAGGTTGATCAGGGTGAAGGCCCTGAGGAAGGCGGCGGTATAGGTGTTCTCGTTCCCGTTCAGGTCCTGCGATGACTTCCTGCGCCCCCATATCCAGCTGATGCGCGCCTTCTGCCCTGCCTCGGGCATCTGTTCGGTCGTCTGCAGCGCGTCGTCCTGCTGTGTCTTGCCGTTCTTGGAGAGCTTGTCGATGTCGATCGCCTCAAGGGCCTTTTTGAGTTTTACCAGCGCGCTCCTGAACTGCGCCACGGTCTTGAAATTATTCACGAGCTCGAATGCCTTCAGCGCCTTCTCTTTGCCGGCCAGATCAGGCTCGTGCTCCAACCGCTTGATCACGTCTCCGAGCATGTACAGGCCCCTGTCGAACATCGCGCCGCGCCTTGCGAAGGTGGAGCCGGTATGCTGCATGAGCGCGTAGGCCTCGAGGGTCTTTGCCCTGGCTGTATCGATCCTGCTCGGCTTGATGCCCGGGTATGTCTTTTCGATGAAGCGATGCAGCCTCCTTAAGACCTGCGGCGCCTTTTCAGGTGTGGAGAGCACAGAGGTCTCGAACAGCGCCTCCTTGTATAGATCTATGCCGCCGTTTATCTCCATGTAGACTGGGAGGGGTGAGGCATGGGGGCCGTCGAAGGGAAGCTCCAGGGATACGAGTGTGCGCTCATAGTGATCGCATGCCTTTGACACATCGTTTTTTTCCCTGGCATCGCGCGCGCCGGCGAACTCCTCATTCAGCCTGCGAAGCTGCTGGCTTTGGGTGGAGCAGTTTATTCCGGTTGCGGCAGAGGAACCTGCGGGGGGTCCTATGGCAAAAGCGTCCGTCGGGCTCGCGATAGGTGCTGCGCCGATGCCTGCCTGTGGAGTGAATATCTGCGGTACCGGATTTATGCCGGATGAGATGAAGACAGATGGGAATATAGGAGCCTGTTTAATCATGATGATGGACGGAGCCAAAAAACAGGCGCCAAGCGCCGGATCCCGCAGCTATAGTCGATGCCTGCGAGGGTTGTCAACGACGCCGTATAATATTAAAGGAAGGAGATGGGCTTTCTAACTGCTTAAAATTAAAGGTAATTATTGACAATCAGAGCTCTGTGAGTCACAAACAATATCTTGCAGACGCAGATTCCATTTGGAGCCATGATGAAATACGACACAATATTCTTCGACATCGGCAACACGCTGTATTTCTACAACTACGATTTCCTCTGCGAACTTTTGGCCGACAGGTTCGAGATAGACGTGGGCGGCGTCGAACTGGCGGATGCCCATCGCAGGGCGCAGATATCCGTGATCAAGGGAGGGATAGAGGGCCTCACCCACGCAGAGCTGTGGGACAGGACTTATCTTAAGTGGTTTGAGCTCACCGGGATAGACAATGAGAAGGCGCGCTCCATCATAGACTCGATCCGCAGCCATCCCTTCAGACACCTCTTCTGGGCCCACATGGAAGAGGGCACCCGCGAGATGCTCGACTGGTTCCGCGAGAGGGGGTTCAAGCTCGGCGTGATATCGAACGCAGAGGGACAGATAAGGCGCCTGCTCGAGCACACCGGCACTTATTCCAGATTCGACGTGGTGATCGATTCCAGCGAGGTGGGGGTCTCGAAGCCGGACACGCGGATATTCACCCTGGCCATGGAGCGCATGGGGGCCGTACCTTCGCGCTCGATATACGTCGGCGACCTCGTGGAGATCGACGTGGCAGGCGCGAAGGGCGCCGGCCTCACCCCGATCCTCGTGGATCGCTACGGCAACAACGCCGACGCAGGCTGTATCACCGTGGCCCGCGCCGTGGACCTTCCGAAACTTTCCATGTTCGCCGGAGCCTGACCTTGCTTGCGGCGATAACCGACATACCGATCAAAGAGCTGCCCTCCGCCATGGAGGGCATGGGCCTCAAAAAATATGTCGCCGCACAGCTCATCAACTGGCTCTACGTCAGGCTTGCCTCCTCGTTCGAGGAGATGACCGATCTCTCGAAGGAGGCCAGGGCGCTCCTGGCCGAGCGCTACTCGATCAGCGCGGTGCGCGTGGGAAGCATGCTCTCTGCGGAGGATGGGACCGCGAAGCTCTGTGTCTCTGCGGCGGACGGCAATTCCTTCGAGTGCGTGCTCATCCCCTCTGACGACGGACGCGTCACCGCGTGCCTCTCCACGCAGGCGGGCTGTGCGATGGGCTGCGCGTTCTGTCGCACTGCGGAGATGGGCTTTATCCGTGATCTTACGCAAGGGGAGATAGTGGGGCAATTCGTCGAGCTGGCCAGGATGTCGAAATCGCCCATTACGAACGTGGTCCTCATGGGCATGGGAGAACCGCTCGCGAACGTGGAGAACGTGCTCTCCGCCATCGAGATCTTCAAGGAGCGCAGGGCCTTCAACATCTCTAAGCGCAGGATCACGGTCTCGACCTCGGGGCTCATCCCGGAGCTTCGCGAGTTTGTGAAGCGTTCGGAGGTGAGGATCGCGATCTCGCTCAACGCCACGACCGACGAGGTGAGAGACCGCATCATGCCGGTCAACCGCAGATCCCCGATCGCGGAGATCATGGAGTTCGCGCGCGAATACGGCGCGACCTCCCGCCTGCGCATCACCTTCGAGTACGTGATGCTGCGGGGGGTCAACGACTCGATGGACGACGCGAGGAGGCTGGTGGGCCTGCTCGCAGGCTGCAGCGCCAAGCTGAACCTGATCCCGTTCAATCCTTACGAAGGCTCGGAGTTTGCGGCGCCCGATCCACTGACTGTGGAACGATGGAGCGAATATCTGCACGACAAGGGGGTGCAGGTGAACATCCGCAGCAGCCGCGGTAGGGAGATCATGGCCGCCTGCGGCCAATTGGTTTCTGAAAACCGTGACTCGTGACTGTCATAAAGGCACTTCTAAAAACCTCTGATTCATAAGAATTGTCATTCCCGCGAAAGCGGGAATCCCTTGTAAACACTGGATCCCCGCTTAAAGCACTCGGGGATGACAAACTAAAAGACAGGTTTTTAGAGGTGCCCATCAGTTAGAGTAACTCATATTAAATATATTAGAGTAATATAAGAGATCTAATAGACTTGCAAATATTCAGCTCCTGTGGTTTAAGACGGCGTTTTTTCGATAAGGGAGTTCTCATATGGCAAAGGCGCCAGTAGGTATAATCGGGGGCAGCGGGCTCTACAGCATGAAGGGTGTGACCATCCGCGAGGAAAAGCGGATATCCACTCCGTTCGGCGATCCGTCCGATGCAGTGATGCTGGGCGAGCTGGACGGCCGCGAGGTCGCCTTCCTCCCCAGGCACGGCCGCGGCCATCGCATCCTCCCGCATGAGCTCAATTTCAGGGCCAACATCTACGCGCTCAAGACGCTGGGTGTTACGCAGATCATCTCGGTCTCGGCGGTCGGCTCCATGCGCGAGGAGATAAGGCCCGGCGATCTGGTGATGGTCGACCAGTTCATAGATCGCACCAAGGCCAGGATAGACACCTTCTTCGGAGGCGGCATCGTGGCCCACGTGGCCTTTGCCGATCCCGTCTGTCCGATTCTCCGCGAAAGGGCGACCGAGGCTGCGCGTTCGGAGGGGTGCCGCGTGCACAACAAGGGGACGTACGTGTGCATCGAGGGGCCGATGTTCTCATCGCGCGCCGAGTCTATGATGTACCGTTCCTGGGGAGTGAACGTGGTCGGCATGACCAACTATCAGGAGGCTAAGCTCGCCCGCGAGGCCGAGATCTGCTACGCGACCATCGCGCTGGTGACTGATTACGATTGCTGGCGCATCGAGGATAAACACGTGGACGTCGCGATGATAATCAAGACCCTGGGCGAGAACGTGGAGAAGGCTCAGGCCGTGATCAGGCGGATGCTCTCAACGTTGCACGAGTACCCCGACTGCGCGTGCCGCAACGCGCTGAGGGATGCGATAATGACGGACCGAAGCCTGATACCCGCGGAGCGCAAGAAAGAGCTCGAGCCGATAATAGGGAGATATGTGAGATGAGCATCCTGGTCGTGGGTTCAGTCGCATACGACACGCTCGAGACTCCGGCTGGCAGGCGTGAGGACGTCCTCGGCGGGGCGGCCACCCACTTCTCCACCGCGGCCAGCTTCTTCACCGACGTGCACCTGGTCGGAGTGGTGGGTGACGACTTCAAGGACGAGCATGTCGAGTTCCTGAAGGGCAGGGGCATCAACCTGGCCGGGCTCGAGAAGGTCGAGAATGGAAAGACATTCCGCTGGTCAGGCCACTATCTCAACGATATCAACCAGGCCGTGACCAGGAAGACCGACCTCGGCGTATTCGCTAATTTCGACCCCAGGCTCTCGGATATTCATCGCGAGAGGCCGTATCTCTTTCTCGCCAACATACATCCTGATCTGCAGCTCAAGGTGCTGCGTCAGATGAAGAAGCCCAAACTCATCGCCATGGACACGATGAACCTCTGGATCGACACCACGCGCGAGGCGCTGCAGAAGGTGATCGAGCGCGTGGACATGATCTTCGTCAACGACGCCGAGGCGCGCGCCCTCTCCGGCAAGGGAAACGTGACCCTGGCCGCCCGAAGGATCATGGAGTGGGGTCCCAAGACGGTGGTCGTCAAGCGCGGGGAGTACGGTGCGCTCGTGTACAAGGGCGACATGATATTCTCGGCCCCTGCGCTCCCGCTCTCCGAAGTCCGCGATCCAACCGGGGCGGGGGACACCTTCGCAGGCGGGTTCATGGGATACGTGGCCAAGGCCGGCAGTCTCTCGGGCGACGACCTGAAGCGCGCGGCCGTATGCGGCAGCGTGATGGCTTCTTTTCAGGTGGAGGACTTCGGGCTCGACAGGCTGCGCAACCTCACGCACGACGAGATCGACAAAAGGTTTGAAACCTTCTGCGAGCTGGCCTCTTTCGGACGTGATCCTATTTTCGCTGATTAGGATCGAGGGGGAGTCAGTCTTCCCATCTGGACGGCGGTTTGACGTCCTTCTCGTAATCATCCACCCTCTTGTAGATGACCTTCTCCTCGACGTTCTCCTGCTGAGGGTCGATGGCTGCAGGGTACCCGATTTCGTCGCTGCCCTGCGGGGGGTAGGCGTCCGGTTTGTAGCCCGGATCAGATCCCATGTGCAGATCAGAGGGCCGCTCCTTTACTTCGTCCTTGGGAAAATAAAGCGGTTGCCCGGCCTTCTGCTCCTGTGCAAGGGCGGGCAGCGCGATGGCCGCGACAAGGGCTGCGCAAAGAAGCGCTGCTGAGAACGTGATTTTCATCGTTTCACCTCCATGCGCATGATACCACCAAATCGCCCTGATATGAACGATTATTGTGGTCGGGCGGGTTGCGGAGAGGGACCTTTTTTGCGTATACTGAGCCGTCGAGGGCAAAGATGAGACGCGTGAGCGAGTCGATAATCATGAAGAGGGTGGCTTATGGCGAGGCCGATTGGATCGTCACCTTTTTCACCCGCGACATGGGCAGGCTCTCCGGCATGGCCAGGTCCGCCCGCCTCTCCAGACGCCGCTTCGGCGGCGCGCTCGAGCCGGGGACCGTGGTCGAGATGAGCTATAGCACGGGCCGCAACTACGGGCTCGCGAGGTTGGAGGAGGCGCAGATCCTGCTTCCCATGAACGGCGTCATGAAAAGCCTGGAGAGGATAGGCGCGGTCGCGCGTGCGCTGGCCCTCGCGCTGGCGTTTCTTCAGGAGAACGAGTCGAACCCGGAGAAATTCGACCTGCTGCGCGCAAGGCTGATGAGTCTCTCCGGATCCGACCCGATACCTCATGAGGGGGCGGCCTTCGAGCTCCGTTGGCTTGCGCTGTGCGGATACGCGCCGGAGATTGTTCGTTGCGCCAGGTGCGGAGCCGACGTCGCGGATGCGCGGGGATGGTCGTTCGACTTCGCAGGGGGAGGGTTGTCCTGCGGGTCGTGCAAGGCAGGCCCGGAGTCAATGGGGCTTTCGATTGCGGCTCACAGGGGTTTTTCTTTCCTCACAGGCAAAGGGGAGAGCGATGCCGTCTCGGCTGAGGCGGCGTCTAGGGTCCTCGGCAGATACATAGATCACGTGCTTGGCCAGCCGCTGGGGGTGAGATAGTCCCATGCGCATAATAGAAGAAAAACCGGAGATATGGCCGTTCATCCTCCTGTCGCTCATCATCCACGCGATCATGTTCCTCCTAGCGCCTATGGTGCTCATGCCCCGGTTCCTCACCGCTTCGAAGGAGGAAAAGATCATCCCGGTGGAGATCATCACGGAGAAGGCTGCGAAGCTCCGTATCGCGGACATCGAAAAACCGGCTGTGGAGAAGAAGCCGGAGAAGACCAAATTCCTGGGCATGTACGACAGCTCTGTGCCGGATGAGGTCGTGGGAATCATGAGAAAACCGGGTTCCATGGGCAGGCAGGGCGCTCGCCCTAAGAGCGAGGCCAAGGCGCAGCCGAAGAAGCGGGCGGCCGACAAGTTGCTCGCGTTCGACGAACAGATCTTCGAGAAAAAGGCCAAGGCCCCGAAGAGCGATTCGCCGCCAGGCAACGCAGGCTCGATGGACGATTTCTACCCTGACTTCAGGCGTGGGCCCCATACCTATCTCAACGTGCTGCGCTATCCGGACGTGGAGTATTTCGTGAGGCTCAAGCGCGCGTTCAAGGTGGCCTTCAACCCGGAGCCTTCGCTCAGGGAGCACTTCTCCTTGAACCAGGTGGCGCGCGGCTCGGTGGACGTGGTGCTCGGGGTCTCTGTGGACAGCTCCGGGAGCCTCGCAGAGCTCTTCATCATGCGCAGCTCCGGCATACCGGGATATGACAACGAGTCCATGAGGACCGTGCGCGCGTCGGCGCCTTTTTCTTCGCCGCCTAAAAAGTTTCTGGAGGACGACGGCCTGCTCAGGATGAGCTGGACCTTCAGCGTCTATCTATAACGCACCGAGCGGAGGGATGGAATGGCAAAAGAGATGATAGCCGAGACCAGGCTGGATTACGACGGCGAAAAGACGGAGTCTTTTTTTGGCAAGCGGCCCCCGATTGAACTGGCCGGCCTATCGGAGATGGAGTCGAAGCCCCTCGCATGGACCCCGCCGCACATCTACGTGGCTGCCATCGAGAGCTGTTTTCTCCTGACCTTGCTCGCAGTCGCCGGCAAGATGAGGATGAATATCAAGTCGTACTCCTCTGAGGCTGAGGGGAAGATCGTCTCGTCCGACGGGTCGCACATGGAGGTCTCGGAGGTGGTCATCAGGCCCAGGGTCGAGATCGAAGGTGGCGCTGACGCCGGAAAGACAGCCAAGCTCTTCGAGATGGCAAAAGATTATTGCCTGGTCGCGCGCTCGGTGAAGACCCGCATAAAGATCGAGAATCCCTGAATCAGACGAAGAGGGCCAGGCTCATCGCCATGACCGCCATTCCTCCCACGAGTCCGTAGATGGAGAGGTGGTGCTCCCCGTACTCGCGCGCGGCGGGCAGAAGCTCGTCGAACGAGATGAAGACCATTATCCCCGCGACTGCGGCGAAGAGGATGCCGAACGTGACATCGTTGAGAAAAGGCCTGAGGAGCAGATAGCCGGTCAGGGCGCCCACGGGTTCGGCCAGCCCGGACATGAAGGAATATGCGAACGCCCTGCGCCTGCTGCCGGTCGCGTAGTAGATCGGCACTGAAACCGATATGCCTTCCGGGATGTTGTGTATGGCTATGGCGACCGCTATCGCGATTCCGAGCGAAGGGTCCGAGAGCGCGGCCACGAAGGTCGCGAGCCCCTCGGGGAAATTGTGTATCGTTATGGCGAGCGCCACGAATATCCCGGTTCGATGGAGTTTCTTGTACTTATTCTCTATCGCAGGCCTGCCGATCTCCTCGAGCGTGTGCGCTTCATGCGGGTTTTCGTCCGACGGCGTCAACTTGTCGATGATCGCAATCAGTGCGATGCCTGCGAAAAAAGAGGCGATCGTGAGCCAGTAGCCAGGCCTTTCGCCCATCGCACCCGCAAGCCTCTCCTTTGCCTTGAAGAATATCTCGACCATCGAGACGTAGATCATAACGCCTGCGGAAAAACCCAGAGATACCGAGAGGAAGCGGCGGCTGGTCGCCTTTCCAATGAAAGCGATGATGCTCCCTATGCCTGTCGCGAGTCCGGCCAGGAGCGTGAGAAGGAATGCAAGGTAGACGTTATTCATTGTATTTTATCGCCTTGCACTCCGCGGTCGGCATGCCGATGATGGTTGAGTCGGTCTGCTGGTAATAGCAGCCCCCGTCGAAGGGGCAGACCATCTCGCCCCCTGCGCCGCCGGCGATGGGCGTCTCGGAGAACTTGAGCTCCGCGATCGCGTCTGCGCCGAGCCGCGCCGCCCGCTCGCGCATGGCCTTCACAAGCTCGCCCCGGTCTATGTCCCTGTAGCCGGTCGCCTTGATCGACGCTATCTCCACGAAGGGTCTGGAGGCGGCGCCCTCCTCTACGACCTCTATCTTCGTCGCTTCCGTATGCCCGGAGGATTTGTAGTCGGCCGATATCTTTGAGACCTGGGTTTTTACGCTCATTGAAGTGCATGAGGCGCAAAATAGCGCGAGCGCTGCGACGGCTGCAAGAAGAGGAAAGTTTTTCATAGTTGCCTCAAAAAAGGCCCGGGGATCTCCCGGGCCTTTGCATGTGAAATGACCTCGCCTCTCACCAGACATCAGCTTGCCAGTTGCCACGGATATTCACCTTCTGCTCCGGACCTTTGTCGGCCACGGGGGGAGGGGTCGATGCGACCGACTCCGCATATGGGGCGTTGAATCTCACGGTGTAGTTCAGGTCGAATACCTTTGTGCCGTCCTTGCGTTCTTTGACGAGGGTCTTTTTGTGATCCATCGTGGTGAACTGGCACTTGTCGAACGACACGGCTATGCCCTTGGTGGCCTTGACGAGCTTCGGGATCATGGCGTCGTACATCTGGTCGCTGACCTTCGCCCGGATCTCTTTGGTTTTCAAACCGGGGTAATTCCTGGTGTCCACGTCCCAATCGAGGTTGATGGTGAGATACCCGTCTTGCCTGATATCTCCGCTCACGTCCACGGTATTGGCGAAAGCCAGGACCGGGACCGCGAGGGCTATCAGGAGGACCATCGCGAACAAGTTTCTTGATTTCATAATTTTCCCCCTTTGTTGGATTGGCGAAGATTATAGGCCGCGCGAGGCTGTGTCAAGGAAGAGCTGCGGGGCTGATAGGACTGGAATCTGCGGCGATGGCGGTATATAATGCCGCGCATGTTCAGGCGCAATTTCCATGAGCGCATGCCCGCCCGCCTTGCGCGCATGTTTGAAAAGAGGGGGGTCGGCGACCTCAAGGTCGATCTCTGGAACGCATTCGTCGACTCGGGCCTCGTCGGAATCACTGACCACGACTGTTCGGCCCTTCCGAGAATCCTGCCCCTGTCGTATCTGCCGGTGATCAGGCGCGCGGCCCGCGACATCACCGAGTGCCTGATGAAGATCCTCTCGCTCCCTGAGAGGGAACTTCGGGCCGTGCTGCCCGGAGGGCCGGTAGCAAGCTATCTGATCGAGGAGCTCGGCGTGCTGCGCCACAGGCCGCGAAGGCTCACAGGCAGCATGCGCTTCGACATGGCGATCGTGGGGGAGCCCGGCCCGGACAATCCGCCGGTGCTCATGGAGGTAAACGAGATCGGCTTCGACGGGATCGGCCGTTCCTCGTTCATCCAGCAGAGTCTGCTTCGACTATTCCCCGGGCTCGCGCCGCGCGTGCGCTGCCTGGACACTGCGGCCGCCGAGGTGCGCAACATGCGCAGGCTGGGTCCGAAACTCTCGCGCTTTCACTACGACTCCTACACGTGGGAGGAGGAGTCGATCCTGATGCGGGCCGGGCGAGCGGGGCTTACGATAAGGATCTCGCAGCCGCCGGCGTTTCGCGCGCCCATAGACGAGGACTGTAAACTCATGCAACGCGAGAGGGTGCGAGTGGAGAAGGGCAGGCTCGTGGTGGGCGATTTTGCGCCCAGCTCCTACATGGTCGCGTACAGCTTCGAGCTCAAGGACTACAAGGAGGCGCCGGACTTTTTCAGGATGCTCATCCGCTGCAAGACCCCGCAATACAGCCCGTTCATCACGGGACTCGTCGCGCCCAAGACGATCCTTGTGATCCTGTCGGACCGCTCGCTCACCGGCCGCCTGATCGGCCCGGCGCGCGCGAGGAGGCTTTCGAATTCTGTCCTGCGCGCGAGTCTGCTTCCGGGCAGGGAGGAGGAGGTCATTCGCAGGCCCGAGGGTCTGGTGCTCAAACACGCGGACGGCATGGGAGGTGAGAGGGTCTTCGTCGGCAGGGAGGCGGCAAGGCAGGTGAAGAAGATCCGGCCGCGCGACGCGGCCCACTGGGTTGTGCAGGATCGCATTGACATCAACACCATGGACATCGACGGCTTTCTCTCGCGGCCGCGCCGCGTGATCGCGGACCTGGGGGTCTATGTGCAGTACGACTGGAACGGCAGGGAGTTCCTGAATTTCGATGTGGGCGGCTTCATCACGCGCGCCACCAACCGAAGCCTCAAGGTCAACGTTTCCGGCGGCGGCTGCCAAGTCCCCGTCATGTTCGATAAAAGCAGATAGCAGACTTCATAATCGCAGTACCATCGCTTCACCATCGCCGTGCCATCGCATTATCATTGCCTCATCATCGCATTTAAAATCAGAAAACAGAGAATAGACTGAGAAAACTGATAACCTGCCTGCCGGCAGGCTGAGCAACTGAGAGTTGAAAAAAGAGAGCAGGGCTCATGGCAGAGCCCTGATTTGAACGTAGGCCAGGCGAAGGCGGGATTTGAGCGAAGCCTGGGCGGCGCCATCGAGCAGGCCGAAGGCTGCTGCAAGATCGAGCGCAGCCGCGACTTCAGCGATCGAGCCCATGGCGATTCTGAAGAAGCGGCGTCGATCGAGCCCGCGCTTCTGCTTTCCGTTTCCTTCCGATAGATTGAGAACAGCTGACGTGGTTGCGCGGCGCAGCTGATCAACGAGATCGCCGTGTCCTTTGGGCCACCTGGTCACCCTCCTTGCAACCTCCTCTGCCACTCTTACCAACTGCTTGTAGCACCCCAGTTTTTCGTGGTTCATGAAGCCTCCTTTAGGTTCGATTTTCGTTTCGGGCTCTCAATTGGGCGGGAGCCCGAAACGAAAACCGAACCTTGGAGGTATATATGTTGCACGAAAAACTGGAGTGCTACCGCAGGTCAGTAAGGTTGGCAGAGGAGTTAAGCAAGGAGGGTGCCAGGTGGCCCCGAGGCCTAGGCTATCTATATGATCAGCTGCGCCGCGCCATGGCCTCAGTGGTCCTCAATACCGCGGAAGGAAACGCGCGCAGGAGCGCGGCTGAACGCCGCCGGTTCTTCGAGATCGCCCGCGCCTCAGCCGTCGAGGTTTCAGCCTGCATTGATCTCGCTTGCTCTTTCGGCTTGATGCCGCCGATGGGCGCACTCTCCCTCAAATCCCGCCTCACCGAGGTCAGCAAGATGCTCTGGGGCTTGATGAAGCGCTAATCAATCGCTTCCTCATCGAAGTCACCTGTCATGGGGTCGGGATGAGCGCCTTCAGGTCTCTTCAGGAAACCCCCGAAAACGCCGGCGTACAGTCGCCTGGCGCTTCGATGATTGAGAATTCCCGGGACACGACACTTAATTCTAAATAACGACAGGCGCAGGGGGCGCCCCATTGCGACAATCGGGCGCGGCTTCGAGCGTAGTGTATTCGGAAGTGAAAAATCGACTTGGTTTCGCGAATTGGAGGCTGACAAGCGGAAGACATCCAATTCGCTTCCTGTGCAAGAGGCTATAATGCTCTTGAAACCAGGCGATTTTTCACGACGAAAAACGGAGCGAGTGGCGCCGTCGCAATGGGGCGGCCCCGACGAGCCTGTCGCAACAAGGTCCTTTTCAGGTGCAGTGAAACGCAGCACCCCGCAGTGATTTCGTCACCAGTTTCAACTCCTTACCTTGAAATCAAAGGACAATTCGCTGGCCTCCCGTTTGCATTGCAATACGAGCGAGGGCGGGATCGTCGTTGACAAAATATGCATAAAATATGTACAATATAAATACAGAGTGGCTGTTCGAGTGGGACCTCGGGCGGGAAATCAGGAACCTCTCGAAGCACGGGGTGTCGTTTCGGGTCGCCATTGAAGTTTTTGCGGACCCGAAGGTCATTCACCTTGAGGACGGGAGGCATTCATCAGAGGAGGACCGTTTCTATGCGGTCGGCAAGACATCGGAAGGCGAGGTCGTCACCGTGCGCTATACTGTTCGAGGGCATACGATAAGGATCTTCGGCGCGGCGAAGTGGCGCAGGTGGAGGAGGTACTATGAAAGAGAAAATTCCGAATCCGGATAAGATGAAGAGGGTGAAGGGACCGAGGCTCTCTGCGGATCAGATGCGTGCTGCCAAGGTTCGAGTCACTACTTTTCTCGACGAGGATGTGCTCGCTGCCCTCAAGGAAACCGCCCAGGGTTCGGGCACCAGATATCAGACCCTTTTGAATCAGCTACTCAGGCAGGCGCTCATAGGCGACACGAAGACGATCCTCGAACGCCTGGAAAAACTCGAGAAGGCTGTATTCAAATCCCGCGCCGCCTAGCGCTGGGCGGCTGCCAGGTGCCGGTGATGTTCGATAGATCCAAATAGTTTTCATTCTGGGCGTGCGCAGGCTCCGGGGCTCTCCCCCTGCTGCTGCGGCAGTTCGCTCGCTATTCGTCGACAAAAGGCCGCTGGCATCATGCGGCTTGGATGTCTTCCTCGCGTCAGCCTCCAAGCCGCGATGCCAGTCGTCCTTTTGTTCTCCTCATACGCTCGTCTCCTAAGCGCCGCTTAATGCAGCTGGGGGCAGAGCCCCTTCCAGCCTGCAGCACGCCCTCCGGTTCATCCCCTCTCGCGATGTGTTCCACGGTTCTTTACAGCACCTTTAGTTCTCCTCCAGAAACCCCCGAAAACGTGGGCGCAGCCCGGTCCGCCCGCTCACGATGCTGCCTTCCGGGTCCCGAATCCCGGTCTTTTCTCGCAGCGTGTATACTCAATTAAATCAATAGGTTATGAGGTCGCTGAAAATGCATTATTATAGCAACTTATCCCCTGGTCCGACGATAATGGACTAGAAAGACATCCACTATAGAGAGAAGGAGGTTCCATGAGCGTGTGTGATTTTGTAAGGGATATTCCATTTTTGGAAACGTTATTCTGCAAGCCAGAAGGCCGTGTGATCGCTCCGGACGAAGATACGATCGCTGTAGGAAAAGTGAAAGAAATTAAACCGCAGATCAGGGACCTGATGTTTTTCGATGATCTTCATTGCCATTGTTCTCGATTTCATCCAAAGGCTAAAGGCCGTGAAGTGGACAGAGTTTCTGAATTTTGTGAAGTAGGTCTCGATGCGCGCTTGCATGGTGACAAATATGTAGAGATGGCATTGAGTGAATCGGGGCTCGATCATGGCAATGTCACTGTTGCGCATTGGTGGACGGGTGAAAGAGAGATTAAATATTCAAGTCCGATGAAGTTGAATGACGAATGGAGGTGGGTCTCTATCTGGGACAGAGATCAAAATGGCAGATTGAACTGTGGTGATCAAGTGAGGGTCAATTGGAGCCTTGATAAGGTCGAAGGATTTGAGGATTATCTTTTCAGGTACAATTATGGCATTTGCAACGATCCTCACCCTGACGTGACGAAGCAGGTCGAGGCGGCTTATCAAAAGGCCCTCGAATGGATAGGGTTTATCTAGCTTCCAATTTAAAAGGTTATTATTTGAAACTCTAAAACAGGCCCCGCTTCGGCGGGGCTTTTTTGCCTCGTCTGTCATCCTGGGCTTAATAGTCAAAAATGTGTGCTCAAACCCAGCAATTAATGTGTTTTATCAATAGGTTAAGGCCCCTTTTCAGGTGCAGCGAATCGCAGCAGTGGTGCAGCGTTTTCGGCGTCATTCAGATCAGCATCCCGCGAAATTTAAGCAGATTTTTCTGGAGCGTACGTTACGTATATGATCAAATGTACATATAACAGTATGCAATGTTAGATAAAGGCTAGATAACTCTTTGTAATAACGGGCTAATTTAGTTAGCAACTTTTGCCGGCCAAGAGCCGATAATTATAGTGGAACGTACATATAGCTTGAATGAAATGTACATTTAAACTATAATTAATCCAGGAGGCAGGAAAATCATGACAAAGGCGATGAAAATAACAGAGGCCAGAAGCAGCTTGATGGAAATTCCAAAACTCCTTGCCGGGCCTTCTGCGCCAGAGGCGATCGAGGTTACAAAGCGTGGCGTGCCCGTGCTTTATATGGTTTCGCCGGAGGAATACATGTCTCTTTCAGAGACAAGAGAGATCATTGCCGACAGGACTGTGCTTAGAGGTATTGAACGCGGTCTGAAGGATGCTGAAGAAGGGCGACTGCATTCTGCTGAAGAGGTGAGGAAAAAACTCGGCCTGTGAAATGTCCCAACTTATTATTCATAACGTTTCATTTACGGACACGTATATCGAGTCACTCAGTGCTATAAAAAAGCACGGGAAAAATATTGCCCTTGCTATACAAGAAGCGGCTGAAGGACTTTGTCTTTATCCTGAGAAAAAGGGTTATCCTCTTACTAGGCAGTTGGCTGGGCTCTGGAGCAAGCGAGTATATCGTCAAAGGTATCGGTTAATTTATCAAATTAATGATGACACGGCGCCGCCATCGGTCGAGGTGCTGTTCGCAGGAATTCGCAAGGAAGGAAGTAAGGCGGATGTTTACGATCGAGCAAAAAAGGTTCTGACTAAAGTCCGCAACTAAACGATCTGACGCCGATGCGTCAAATTCACGTTTTTTCTATTTCCCCGTCCCAGTGCGTTTGAAGAAATGTTTTGAATCACCCCACTGATCCCAGCCGACTGTTTCGCCGATGGAATGGATGCGCTTTTCGAGGCAACCCCTGCACATGTCCGCGTCCTCGCCAACGCAGGGTTTGTCTTCGTAGAGCAGGTAGTCCCCACGGTACTCCTGCGGCGTGAGGTTCGGCATCACGATGTTGGCGCCGGCCAAGAGCCCCAGCTCGCGGCCCCTGGGATCGAGCGACTGGAGCGCTGTGGCTGCCGCGATGTTGACGTCCTTGAGCGCAAGCCTCGTGACTGCGATCATCTTGAGGGCGAGCGAGAGTCGCCGTTTTTTCTCCTCCTCGGTGTTCACCGCCTCTCTTCCGAGAGGGGTCTCGCCGTGGACCACGTACGGCCCCATTCCGATCATGTCGATGTCCATGTCCTTGAAGAAGAGTATGTCGCGGCTGAGGTGGGCAGCGCTCTGCCCGGGCAGTCCTATCATCACCCCGGTCCCCACTTGGTAGCCGGCGCGCCGGAGCATCTTCAGGCATTCGATCCTGCGATCGAAGTCCTGGGTCGCAGGGTGAAGCGTCTCGAAGAGCGCCCTGTCGGATGTCTCAATGCGCAATAGATACCGGTGCGCCCCTGATTCGAACCAGCGCCTGTATGTCTCCTTTGTCTGCTCGCCGCAGGAGAGGGTGATGCCGAGCTTTCCATCCGAGAGTTTCTTTATATCCCTCGTCAGCCGGTCCACCATCTCCACGAATTCAGGGTCGCATCGCTCGCCCGACTGCAGCACCACTGAGCCGTAGCGATTGTCGAGGGCGAATCTGGCGCAGGCCAGGATCTCCTCGCCGGACATGGTGTAGCGCCTCATCGAGTGGTCGCGGCGGATGCC
Organism: bacterium; assembly: GCA_041648665.1. Lineage (NCBI taxonomy): Bacteria > bacterium. The sequence continues at coordinate 25,993 of JBAZOP010000040.1, forward strand.
GCAATAGAAGCAGTTCCTGGAACAGACGTTGGAGAACTCGATGAGCCCCCTGAAATACACGACCGCGCCTGCGCGCGTTCTCTTCACCTCATATGCGGCTTTGAAGAGTTCCTGTATCTGAGAGGGGTCCTTGAGGGATAAGAGTTCTTCGATCGCGCCTGTATCCGCGGACTCCGAGTCCTTGATTTTTGCTATGGACGATGAGATGCCCATGCCGGTTGATCTACTCCTTCAGCACGAGCTCTTTTGCCGCCCGGACTTCGTCGAGCCTGCGCCTGAACGGGCGGTAGGGGGCGTTCTTCACGAGATCCGGATCCTGTTCGCATTCCTTTGCGATGGAGAGCATCGCGTCGCAGAAGCTGTCGAGCAGTTCCTTTGACTCGGTCTCGGTGGGCTCGATCATGATGGCGCCGTGGACGATGAGCGGGAAATATACCGTGGGTGGATGGAAGCCGTAGTCCATGAGCCTCTTTGCGATGTCCAGGGTCTTGATCCCGGATTTCTGCTGCAGCTTGTCGGAGAATACGCACTCGTGCATGCAGCGCTTGGTGTAGGGCATGTCGTACGCCCCTTCGAGCCTTGCCCTCACGTAGTTGGCGTTCAGCACCGCCATGCGCGTGGCTACGGCCAGCCCCTCTGCGCCCAGCTCCCTGATATACGTGTATGCGCGGAGCAGGATTCCGAAATTGCCGAAGAAGGTGTTGATCCTTCCGATGGAATTCGGGTGCCTCTCCGATATCCTGTACGTCTCTTTGTCTTTGACTATGCGCGGGATCGGCAGGAACTGTTCCAGCCCCTTTGTCACCGCCACGGGGCCTGCGCCCGGGCCGCCGCCGCCGTGCGGGGTGCCGAAGGTCTTGTGCAGGTTGATGTGCATAAGATCCGCGCCGATCTCGCCCGGTTTGACGACCCCCATCAGCGCGTTGAGATTTGCGCCGTCGAGGTAGACCAGCCCGCCCTTGGCGTGCACGATCTCCGCGACCTCCTTGAAATGCTCCTCGAAGATCCCCAGCGTGTTGGGGTTTGTTATCATTATGGCCGCGACCTCGTCGTCCATGGCGGCCGCTACTGCTGCGGGATCGAGCAGACCGTCCGGCCCGGATTTGATCGTGACGACGCTGTAGTGGCAGGTCGCCGCTGAAGCTGGGTTGGTGCCGTGCGCAGAGTCGGGGATCAGGACCTTGCTGCGCGGGTTGCCGCGCATGGTGTGATACGCCCTGATCATCAGCATGCCGGTGAGCTCGCCGTGGCTGCCTGCGGCAGGCCAGAGCGTCGCCGCGCTCATGCCCGTTATCTCGGCGAGGTATTTCTCCAGCTCATAGCAGACCTTGAGATTGCCCTGGACCGTGGATTCCGGCTGAAACGGGTGTGTGTCTGCGAAGCCGGGGAGGGCTGCCGCGCGGTTTGCGATCTTTGGGTTGTACTTCATCGTGCAGGAGCCGAGCGGATAGAAGCCCAGGTCCTTGGAGTAGTTCTGCGTGGAGAGCCTGGTGAAGTGGCGGGTCACGTCGGCCTCGCACAGCTCCGGCAGCTCTGGCACCAGATCGCGCGTCATCTTGCCGAAGGCCTCGCAGGAGTTGAACGGAGGCACGTCGCGCGTCGGCAATGAGATGCCGCGCCTGCCCGCCACGCTCTGCGCAAAGACGCTGGACTCCTCCAGGAGGAGTCCATTGGTCCCTCCTCCGGTGCGGCCGTCTGTGTCGTGTCCTTTATCCATAGAAAATTACCCTTTGAGCACCTTCCCGAGCTGCTCGGCATAGCGGTCGATTTCTTCCTTCGTATTGAGCTCAGTGGCGCAGACCAGGATATTGCGGTCCATGTCGGGTTCCCATTTACCCAGGTCTATGCCGCCCATGATCCCCTCTGCCGCCAGCTTTGAGAGCACCTCCGATGCGGGATTCTCCGTCTCGATCACGAATTCGTTGAAGGTCGGCGCCTCGAAGGGGAGCTCGACCCCTTTCACCGAGGAGAGTTTTTTCTTGGCGTAGTCGGCCTTGGCCGCGTTGATGGAAGCGAGCTCGCGCATCCCCTCCTTGCCCAGCATGGACATGTAGATCGCCGCAGTCGTGGCGCAGAGCGCCTGGTTGGAGCAGATGTTGGAGGTGGCCCTCTCGCGGCGGATGTGCTGCTCGCGCGTGGAGAGGGTGAGCACGTAGCCCGGGCGGCCGTTCGCGTCCGCTGTCCTGCCGCAGATGCGGCCGGGCATGTCGCGCACGAGTTCCTTCCTGGCCGTGAATATGCCGAGCGTTGGTCCTCCGAAGCTGACCGGGAGCCCGAGGGAGAGGCCCTCGCCCACCGCGATGTCCGCGCCCCAGTTGCCCGGCGGGTTGAGGATGCCCAGGGAGATCGGCTCCGGGACCACGGCGACGAGGAGCGCCCCCGCCGCGTGCGCCTTCTCCGCTACGTCGGAGAGGTCCTCCACGATGCCGAAGAAGTTCGGGAACTGCACGAAGACCGCCGCCACGTCCTGCGAGATCATCGATTTCAGCTCGCTGCGGTCGATGTGCCCGGCGGAGGAGGGGATGGTGCCCACCTCTTTTTCGTTCGCGATCACGGTCTCGATCACGTGCCTGTATTCAGGGTGCATGTTGTCCGGGAGCAGGATTTTTTTCCTGTTCTTGGAGACCCTGCGTGCCATGAGTGCGGCGTCGGCTCCTGCTGTGGCGCCGCTGTAGTGGGAGGCGTTGGAGACGTCCATGCGGAAGAGCCTGCATATCAGCGACTGGTACTCGAACATCGCCTGGAGCGTGCCCTGACCC